>JAYUAJ010000222.1:0-10802 GCA_043741375.1 Hyphomicrobiaceae bacterium
TGGAACACCGGCAATCCGGCGGCACCCTCGGCAAGATAGAGGAGCAAAGTTGCTGCTCCGAGCCATGGGCCGTAGGCGGCGCCGATCAGCAACAGCGCAAGGGTCTGCAACGTGAAGGGAACCGGTTGCACAGGGATACTGACCTGTGCGGAGACGGCCAGGAGAATGCTGCCAGCGATGGCAAGCACGGCTTGCAGCACCCAGTTGGTGCGGGCGGCAGGCCAAAGACTGGTGGCGAACGTGGCGTTCATGGACTTGCGTCTTTCCAAGATGTGAATCACTGAGTGTGGCCTGTGACTAGCGCACTGCAGCGCGCTCTGTCGATGGTTGAATGAGGGCTCACTTACCGCTCCCCGCCACCGTATCGGCATCGCGCGCCAGATAGTAGGCGGCCAGGATCGGCAACAGGGTCACTGCGATGACGAAAATCGCTACGACATTGGTTAAGGGCCGCTGGCGGGGCCGGATCAGCTCGCCCAGCATCCAGATCGGCAAGGTCGCCTGCTGCCCGGCGGTGAAGGTGGTGACGATCACCTCGTCAAACGACAGCGCGAAGGCCAGCATGCCGCCAGCCAGCAGCGCTGTCGCCAGGCCCGGCAGTACAACATAGCGGAACGTCTGGAAGCCGTCGGCGCCGAGGTCCATCGAGGCTTCGATCAGCGAGCCGGACGCACGGCGGAAGCGAGCCACGGCATTGTTGTAAACCACCACGATGCAGAACGTCGCGTGACCGAGCACGATGGTCCAGAAGCTGAAGGGCAGATCCATCAGGTTAAAGGCGGCGCGCAAAGATATGCCGGTGATGATGCCGGGCAGCGCGATCGGCAGCAGCAACAGCAGCGTTACGGCGTCGCGTCCGAAAAAGCGGGTGCGTGAGGCGGCGGCGGCGGCCATGGTGCCTAGGATCAGCGCGAGCCCCGTCGAGATCGCCGCAACTTTCAGGGATAGTCCGATGGCGTCCCAGATGTCCTGCCGCCCCCAGGCGACGGCGAACCACTTGGCTGTCAGGCCCGGCGGCGGGAACTGGTAGCTCTTTTCCTCGGTGGTGAATGCGTAAAGGAAAATGAGTAGCAGCGGGAGATGCAGGAAGGCGAGGCCCGCGAACGCGGTGATGCGCAGGGCGAGGGGGGCTGTCATCAGTCAACGCCCGATTTCTTGGCGGAAATCCGGCGGGTTCGCTGGCCTGAGGGATTGACTGGCACCGCCTGCTTGCTGACCTTATCCGCCTCAATCATATGATCGAGCGCTATTGTCGTCAGCTGACTGAACGATACTCCCATTTCTGCAGCCTTGACCTTTCCCCGTTGGCGCAACTCTGGATCGATGTCGAAAACGACTCTTTTCATTTTGGTCTCCGCAACTTCAATCCACTACAACGCATCGAACGCCCCCATGCGCTTGGCGCCGAACAAATAGAGCCCCATGATCGCGATCGGTACCACCGTCAGCGCGGCGGCGAGCGGGATGTTGCCAGCGGTGCCCTGTTGCGAATAGACGGCGAGGCCGATGAAATAGCTCGAATTGCCGACGATCTGCGGAATGATGTAGTCGCCCAGTGTCAGCGAGAACGTGAAGATCGAGCCGGCGACCAGCCCGGGCAGCGCTAGCGGGAAGATCACGGTGCGGAAGGTCTGGCCCGGGGTGGCGCCCAGATCACCGGCCGCTTCGATCAGACTGCCGGGGACGCGTTCGAGCGCGGCCTGGGCGGGCAGGATCATGTAGGGCAGCCAGACATAGCAGAACACCAGGAAGGTGCCGAGGTAGCTGATCGACAGCGACGGCCCGCCGATCACGGGCAGCGCCAAAACGCCATCCAACAGCCAGCCCAACCCGGCATGGTTCGCCAGCCAGGTGATGATCCCTTCTTTGGCCAGGATCATTTTCCAGGCGTAGACCTTGACCAGATAGCTCGACCAGAGCGGCAGCATCACCGCCAGATAGAACAGCGCCTTCGAGCGGCCTTTGGCGTAGCGCGCGGCGTAGTAGGCGATGGGAAATGCAATCGCGGCGTCCGCAAGCGTCACAGCCGTGGCCATGGCCAGTGTGCGGCCGATGACGTCGAGGTTGGCGCCATCGAACAGCTGCGCGTAGGTGCGCAGCGTCGGCTCAAAGGTGATGACGCCGGAAAAGTCGTCGAGCGAGAAAAAGCTGTAGGCCAGCAGGGTGACGAGAGAGCCCAGATAGACCACGCCGAGCCAGGCCAGCGGCGGGGCTAGCAGGAGCCCCAGCAGCAGCCGCGGGTGCGCGTAAAGATGATCGGCAATCCGGCTGAGCGGTTTTGGTGCGGGCAACGGCGAAGCAACGACGCTCATTCCAGCCCATCCCACTCGGGGCCGGCAGCGGGAAGGTTCTTTGCTCCATCCACCACGACCGTTGCCAGTCCGCGCGCGCCGGGCGAAAGGCTGGCGGCAAAGAATTTTGCAATCGCCAGCCGCCGCCGGTCTGCCGGTGCATCCGCCCCGCCACGGGCGGACTTCAGGGCGGAGGTTCCGAGCATGATGCCGCCGGCCGCTATGCCGAACAGTCGCAGATAGGGTGTCGCGCCGGCGAGCGTTGCGTCCGGCTGCGTGGCAAGATGCTGGGCAAGCCACTCGGTCGCCTGGCGCAAGGCAGCGTTTGCCTCGGCAAGATTGGCGCCAACTGCCGAAAGTCCCGGCAGATTGGACGCCGCGATCTCGGCTGCCCCGTCATCAAGTTCGGACAGGTAGGCCGCAACCACTTTACCGCCATCAAGCGGCAGTTTGCGCGTCACCAGATCGATGGCCTGTACGCCATTGGTGCCCTCGTAGATGGGCAATATGCGCGCGTCCCGATAATGCTGGGCGGCACCCGTCCCTTCGATGAAACCTGAGCCGCCGTGCACCTGGACACCCAGCGATGCGACCTCGACCGCGCAGTCTGTCGCGAACGCCTTTGCGATCGGCGTCAACAGCGCGGCACGGTTGGCGGCTGCCGCGCGGCTTGCGGCATCGGACGACCGCTCGCTCTCATCGAGCGCATGGGCGGTGGCCAGGCACAGCGCCCGCGAGGCAGCGGTCAGCGCGCGCATCTGCATCAAGTTGCGGCGCACATCTGGATGCTCAACAATTGGGGCCATGGTGCCGGCCGGTGTCGACGCGGTGCGGCCTTGGCGACGATCCTTAGCATACGCGAGCGCACGCTGGGTCGCACGTTCGGCGGTGGCGACGCCCTGCATGCCGACATCCAGACGCGCCCGGTTCATCATGACGAACATGTGGTTCAGGCCGCGCCCTAACTCGCCGACCAAGTGGCCGACGGCGCCGTCTTTTTCGCCATAGGACATAACGCAGGTCGGGCTGCCGTGGATGCCGAGTTTGTGTTCAACACCGGTTGGCCTGAGATCGTTGCGGGCGCCCAAGAAGCCATCGGGATTGATCAGGAACTTTGGCACCACAAACAGCGAGATGCCCTTGGTGCCGGCCGGCGCATCGGGCAAGCGCGCGAGTACGAGGTGGATGATGTTGCTGGCGAGTTCATGGTCGCCGTAGGTGATGTAGATCTTGGTGCCGAAAATCCGGTAGCTGCCATCAGTTTGCGGGACGGCGCGGCATTTCAGGGCGCCGAGATCGGTGCCGGCCTGCGGTTCCGTGAGGTTCATGGTGCCGGTCCATTCGCCGGATACCATCTTTGGCAGATAGCGCTGTTTCAGCTCAGGACTGGCGGCAGTGCGCAGGGCCTCAACGGCGCCCTGGGTGAGCAGCGGGCAGAGGCCGAAGGCGAGGTTGGCACCGCTCCAGATCTCGATCACGCTCGAGGCCAGAACATGCGGCAGTCCCTGGCCACCGAAGTCCTCGGGCGCCGACAAGGACGGCCAGCCGCCATCGACGAAGGCTCGGTAGGCGGCACTCCAGCCGGGGGGGGTGACCACTTTGCCATCGACCAACCTGGACGGATGTTCGTCGCCAGTGCGATCGAGCAGAGCCAGCACATCCTCGGCAAAACGCGCCGCCCCCTCCAGCACCGAAGCCGTCAACTCGGGGTCGGCGTCGACGGCGCCGGTTGCTTGCAGCGCCAATCGGATGTCTTCGAGGGGAGCGCGATAGGTCATGTGTCTGTCTCGCTGTCTTGCCAGCACCGGCTGGCCCGACCATAACCCGAACCGGATCGCCTGCAAGCGCAGGGTGGGCAAGGACGTTGCGCCAGCAAGGACGGGAGTGCGTATGCCAATTGAACCCTGTTCCGACGCAGCGGTCGCCGAGGCTGCGAGGTTGTTGCGCGCGGGGGCGCTGATTGGCTTTCCGACCGAGACGGTCTATGGGCTCGGCGCCGATGCAACCCAGGGACGGGCAGTGGCGGCGATCTTCGAGGCCAAGGGCCGGCCGCAGTTCAATCCGCTGATCGTGCATGTGCCCGCGCTGGCGGCCGCCCAGCGTTTGGGCGTGTTCGGACCGCTGGCGCTCAGGCTGGCTCAGGCCTTCTGGCCGGGGCCGATGACGCTGGTGGTCCCTCAGAAGGAGGGTTCGCCGATTGCCCCACTGGCGACTGCCGGCTTAAACACAGTTGCGCTCCGGATCCCCCTCCATCCTATCGCGTTGGCGTTGCTGACCGCCGCCGCCGTTCCGGTCGCTGCGCCGTCCGCCAACCGGTCGGGCCATGTCAGTCCGACGCTCGCGGCCCATGTCGATGCCGATCTCGGGACGCGCGTCGCCATGATCCTGGATGGCGGGCCCTGCGAGGTCGGGCTGGAATCGACGGTAATTGACGCCTCGGGAGATGTGCCGGTGGTGCTGCGCTTGGGCGGGATCGGTGTTGCCGAGATCGCCGCGGCTTGCGGCGTCTCGACGGCGCTGGCCACCGAGGGAGGGGAGCGCCCTGCCTCGCCCGGACAGCTCCTCAGCCACTACGCTCCGAGCATTCCGGTGCGGCTCAATGTGATAGCAGCGGCAACGGGCGAAGCCTTGCTGGCGTTCGGTCCGTACGCTCCTGAGCATTCAGGGCCACGCTTCAATCTCAGTCCCTCGGGCGATCTGCGTGAGGCGGCGGCCAACCTGTTCGCGGCTTTGCGACAGCTCGATACGCCCGGCGTCACAGGCATCGCCGTCATGCCAATCCCCGAGTCCGGGCTGGGAGCGGCCATCAATGACCGCCTTTCCCGCGCGGCCCGGCGCTGAGGTTCGCCCAACCTTCAGCCGCATTTGGAAAAGCCGCATGATTGGCACACCCAGCAGCTCTCCTGCAGGATGAACGCGGGTTGCTGGCAGCGTGGGCAGAAGCGGACGCCGGGTGTGGCAATCCTCGCAGGCGAAGGGTCGAACTGCTCGGCATCGACGGTGACCGTCTTGGCCCCTGCTCCATCGCGCTGCGCCGGCACGAATCCGGTTGCGATCATGTGCTGCTCGATGAGCCCACCAATGGCGGCCAGCAAGCTTGGCACATAGTGCCCGGCCAGCCATTGTCCGCCCCTTGGATCGAACACCGCTTTCAACTCCTCAACCACGAACAGCACATCGCCGCCGCGCCGGAACACGGCCGAGATCATGCGGGTCAGGGCCACCGTCCAGGCATAGTGTTCGAGGTTCTTGGAATTTATGAAGATCTCGAACGGCCGGCGCTGCCCCGCCTCTATGACGTCGTTGATGGTGACATAGATCGCGTGCTCGCTGTCGGGCCAGCGCAGTTTGTAAGTGAAGCCTGGCAGCACCGCATCGCGCGGCAGCGGCGCCGGCTGGACGTCGGCGACAGCGTGCGAGATTGCCGGGGCTGCGAGCGGCAGCGCCGGTTGGCTATCGGCGGCAGGTGGCGGCGCGGTCAGCACCGATCCCGTCACGGCATTGGGCCGGAAGGTGGTGCAGCCCTTGAGACCCAGATCGTAGGCCTTAAGATAGATCTGCTCGAAGTCGGCAAAGCTGATCGACTCCGGGCAGTTGATGGTCTTGGAGATTGAACTGTCCACATGCGGCTGCAGCGCGGCCTGCATCTCCAGATGGGCCGCCGGCGTCAGATCCGCAGCCGCGACAAAGGCCGCGGGAAGCGGCGTCTTGGCGCCGTACCGGTCGCGAAACAGCCGGTGTGCATAGTCTTCGACCTGGATCTCGCTCGTTGCGCCGTCTGCGCCTAGGACGCGCCGGCCGTAGTGAAACCCGAACACCGGCTCGATGCCGCTCGAGACATTTTCAGCCAGCAGGGAAATGGTTCCGGTCGGCGCGATCGACGTGAGGAGACCGTTGCGCAAGCCATGCTTGGCCAAAGCTTTGCGCGTTGCAGCGTCCAGCCGTTGCGGGCCTGGTGCCGCCAGCAGCTTTTCGGCATTGTAGAGAGGAAAACTGCCGCGCTCGGCCGCGAGGCTGGCGCTGGCCCGGTAAGCGGCGCTCTGGATTGCCGCCATCCATTCGCCTGCCTTGGTGCGCGCTGCGGGGGAGCCGTAGTGCAACCTCGTCAAGATCAGCGCATCGGCAAGCCCGGTGATGCCGAGACCAAGCCGGCGCTTGTCCTGGGCTTCCTTGCGTTGCGCCGCCAGCGGATAGCCCGAAACGTCGATAACATTATCGAGCAGGCGGACCGCGATGGCCGTCAGGTCGTCCAGGCGTGCGACATCGAGTCTGGCCTGGTCAGTAAACGGCTTTTCGATCAGCCGGGCGAGATTGATCGAGCCCAGCAAGCAGGCGCCGTAGGGGGGAAGCGGTTGCTCTCCGCACGGATTACTTGCAGAAATTGTTTCACAATACCTCAGGTTGTTTTGAGCATTAATGCGGTCAATGAAGATAACCCCCGGTTCGGCATAATCGTAGGTCGCGCGCATGATTTTGTGCCAGAGATCGCGCGCGGGGATCGACTTGAAGACCTTGCCGCCGAACGAGAGCGGCCACTGCGAACCCGATTTCACGGCGGCGACGAACGGATCGGTCACCAGCACCGAGAGATTGAAATTGCGCAAGCGCTTGGCGTCGGCCTTGGCGGCGATGAAGTCTTCGATGTCGGGATGGTCGCAACGCATCGTGCCCATCATGGCGCCACGGCGCTGGCCGGCCGACATGATGGTGCGGCACATGGCGTCCCAGACGTCCATGAAGCTGATCGGGCCCGAGGCGTCCGCGCCTACGCCCTTCACCGGCGCTCCCTTGGGGCGCAGCGTCGAGAAATCGTGCCCGATGCCACCTCCCTGCTGCATGGTGAGCGCGGCGTCGGTGACATTGGCGAAGATGGATGCCATGTCGTCCCCGATGGTGCCGAGGACGAAGCAGTTGAACAGGGTAACGTTCCGCCCAGTACCCGCGCCGGCCAGGATGCGGCCTGCCGGCAGGAAGGCGAAATCGGCCATCGCCTCCTCGAAACGTGCGGCCCAGCGCTTGCGCGCGGCGGGCTTTTCGGCTTCGGCGGCGGCGCGCGCAACCCGGTGCCAGGTATCCCCAATCGTGCGGTCGATGGGTTTGCCATCTGGGCCGCGCAGGCGATACTTCAGGTCCCAGATATGCTGCGACAACGAGGGAATCGCCTGCTGTTCCATGCCGATGCGTCCCCGAGGAGCCAAATGATCTGGCGGCAAAGATAGGATTGTGGCCAGGCCGAGTCAACAAAATGTTCTCTATTTGTACTCGTCAGCCGAGCGACCCCCTGTTGCCTCAGCGACGAGCCGCGCGGTGGCCGTTTCCACCCGCTCCTGCAGGGTGTCGATGAAGACGCGACGCGACAGATCAGGCGGGATCGGCGGCAGGAACTCGACAATCATCCGCCCAGGCCGCCGGATGAATCCGCGCCGTGGCCAGAACAGCCCGGTATTGAGGGCAATCGGCACGCAAGGGATATCGAGCGCCTCGTAGAGCGCGGCTATGCCCGATTTGTAGTCCGGCGCAGCCCCCGGCGCCCGGCGGGTGCCTTCGGGAAAGATCAGGATGTGACGGCCGTCGGCGGCGCGATCCTTGGCGTCTCGCAGCAGCTGTTTCAGCGCGGCGGCGCGCTTTTCCCGCGGGATCAGGATCATCCCGAATTTGCGGCTGAACCATCCGTAAAGCGGAACGCGGCCAAGTTCCGCCTTCATGACCAAGGCGGGATCGTGCAGCAGCGGGATCAGGCCAAAGGTGTCCCAGGCCGATTGGTGCTTTGAGGCGATCAGCGCGGCGCCCGCCGGCAGATGCTCGCGGCCCCTCACCTCCAGCTCGGTGCCGGCAATGACCCGCAACAGCCAGCAACACGTCTTGGCGTGCGCGATCAATCCAAGCATCGCAATGCGCCGCGGCGCCAACAGCAGAGGACTGCCGAGGACCAGGAACAGCGCGGTTACCAAATAAAACGCGGCATTGAAAAGCGCTGAGCGGAGAAGCGTGATGACGTACAGGGTGGAACCTCGGGCGGGCCGTTGGTGGACAAGGGATGCTAATGCCCCCCCAGCCCGCAAGCCAGCCCCAGATGGCAGCCCCTTGAACGTTGCGGGCCATCGGCGCAAGTTGGATCGTCTTTGTCCTTAACAGTCTGGAGTTCCGTCATGAGCGCCAACACCATCAAATCCGTCTTCACGATCTCGGGCCAGTCGACCGGAGGACGCAACGGCCATAGCGAGACCAGCGATCATCTTCTCAACGTGGAACTGGCTGGTCCTAAGCCAGACGGCAGTCCCGGCCGTTCTGGCGCGGTGACGCCGGAGCATCTGTTTGCTGCCGGATATGCGGCCTGTTTCGGCGGCGCTGTAGAGGTCGTGGCCAAGCAGCACAAGAAAGACGCGAGCAAAGCCAAGACCAACTGCACCGTTTTGTTCGGCCCGCGCGAAGGTGGTGGCTACGGCATCGCCGTCAAGATGCGCGTCGAGGACAAAAGCCTGCCGACGGCTGAGCTGAAATCGTTCGTCACCGAGGCGCACGAGAAGATCTGCCCGTATTCGCACGCGACGCGCAACAACATCGACATCACGTTCGACGTGGTCGGGGCCTAGGTAACATTTCCCTGGCTCAATTCACTGAGGCTCGACTGGCTACTGCCGGCGCACCGGCAGCACTGGCGGCCTCGGAGGTCGATGCCGCGTTCATCAGCCGTGCCATGCCCAGACGCGCGAGCGCTGGCCACAGTTTGAGATATTCTACCATCAATATACGGGTCGTGGCGGGCGATGCCCACCAGCTGCCCGCCTGCAGGGACGCTGGAAGCACCGGGTGCGGGATCAGTGTCGCGTCTGGGTAGGCCTGTGCGATCTCGGCCAAGCTGCGCGCCATGTGGTAACCGGACGTTACGACAATAAGTCGTTTGAAGCCGCGATGGCGGGCCCAGACGTCTGTCTCGCGGGCGTTTCCGATGGTGTCCTGTGCCCAGTACCCGATGTCGATGCAGCAATCGAACAGGTCGGCGTACTCAGGCACCTGTTGGCGCAGCGCATTGCGCGAAGTGTGCTGGTTGACGCCACTGATCAGCAGACGCTGGCCATGATGCTCAGCGAGCAGCTTAACGGCTTCCTCGATGCGCGCGCCGCCCCCCGTCAGGGCGACGATGCCATCAGCAGTGCCGGTGTCGCCGGCCGGCTGCAGGGCGAGCGCTGCAAACAACAGAAAACCAGCCGACCACGTCAGGACGAGGCCGCCGGTAACGCGAAACATCAATCTCATCAAGGCCATGATACGTGTCTCTTAGCCTCGTCGAACGTCATTGCCAACCCAGCGGCAATGTCGAATCACGTCCTACGGTTACCCCCGCAACTGTGGATCATATCGGTTAGGAAAAATAGTATGGGATGATTGGGGCACAATCTGGCCGCCCAACCCCAACTCTCATGCCCGCCGTCCGAGGCTCAAACCCGGGCATGTAGAATGCGATAGACGCCGTAGCGCGAAGTGAGCATGCACAGCGCAGCGATTACCGCGACCACGATGCCCAACAGCAGATAGCCGGGCAAATCCAGCACGCCGCCGCCGACCAGATTGCGCAGCTCGGCCGCTGTCACCACGCCACCGCCGAGCAGCGGCATCAGGGTGGGCAGCACCAGGAAAACCAGCATGGCCGAGGCCGCGCCCACCAGACCGGCACGGATGCCCAGCGCCAGGAAATGCTTTTCGAACTCCTGGCTGATGAAGCGATCGGTTGCGCCAACGAAATTCAGCACTTCCACGATCTCGCGATTGGAGGCGAGCGCACTGCGAGTGGCCGAAACGATGATGGCGGTGGTGGCTGCCCCGACCAGGACCAGGATGGCAAGACCGCCCAACGCCAGCGAGCGCGTCACAGCCCGGATTTGCGACTGCCAATGGCGATGGTCGTCGAGGCCCGCCATGGGAAACGCCTTTTGCAGCTCGCCTCGCAGCTTGTCGACGTCGGGCGAGCGTTGCCGGTCCAGCACCAGCGCGATAAGCCGCGGTACGGGCAGGGAGTTGAGAATATCCGTCTGACCCAGCCAGGGTTCCAGGAGCGCATTGGATTCAGCCGCCGAGAGCGGCCGCGCCGCTGCCACACCCTGCTGGCGGCTGAGGAAATCGGCCACCCGGTTGACCAGCGCGTCGGTGCCGGGCGCGTCCTCGGCAGGCTCCACCTGCACTGTGACTTCGCTGGCTATGTTGCGCAACCAATTGGCCGCCGACTGATTGACCATATAGACGCCGCCGGCCGTGAGGCAGGCCAGAAAGCACATGATGGTGATGACGAGGTTGAGCGAGCGGCCGGTCACCGATCCCGCCGGAACGATGGGCGCCGTCTGGTTGCCCATCTTGCGCATGCGCTTTTGCAACCCGGCGTCTAGGTCCAAGCCGCTGCGCGACGTGCCCTGCAGGCCGGGCACAGGGCGTTCGGCCGGCCGGCCCGTGGTCACGGGTTCGTCGTCGAACCCGCTTTGATCGCGCCCGCTCGGTTGCCATTGCGTTCTTGGATCG
>JAYUAJ010000223.1:0-10796 GCA_043741375.1 Hyphomicrobiaceae bacterium
AAAGCGTCATCATCACCTGGAAAGAGGATGTGCGCCGCTGGCATCCGGGGCAGGATTGGGTGTTCGAGGCTGGTGGCTTCGGTGTGTTTGATCCTGGCATCAACGCGCTGTCCATCATCACGGCTATTCTGCCGTTTCCGATCTTTGTCCAACGGTCGGACATGTATTTTCCGGCCAATCGCGCAACGCCGATTGCGGCGGACGTGACGTTCCGCGGGGCCGGCCTCAAAACCATGACTTGCGCCCTCGATTGGCGCCAGCAGGGCGAGCAGACCTGGACCATCGACATCGCGTTGAGGGATGGTGGCAGCCTACAACTCACCCACGGCGGCACGCGACTATTCGTCGACGGCGCGCCAGGGATCAGCGAGCCCGACAGTGAATATCGCCGCATCTATCGCCGCTTCCATGACCTGATCGCGCGTGGCGAGAGCGACGTTGACGCTGCCCCGCTGCGCCTGGTCGCCGATGCTCACATGATGGGCACGCGGCATCTGGTGGACAGGTTCGAGTGGTGAGGTAGCACATCGCAGCGGTCAAAAACCTCTGTACGAGTGTGAAGTTCAACTTCCCCTGTGGACCGAATCGGTCGAACCTCACGAAATGTAACCGGGTATTACTTGTTCGTCGGGTTTGGTATCCGACGTTGCGTGTTCCGATCCAAAAGTTCCGTTGAGTAGCGTTCTGTAACTCGCCCCAGCCATGTTGCCGGGGCGCCAGGGAGGCGTTGCTCATGTTGTTCATGGTCCGGCCGGACGCCAAGTCCGTGACATTTCTGGCTGATATTCTCGAAACCATCGAGGTGACGGCTGATGAGCTGATGGACCAGCGTTTTTCGCCACAAGAGCTAGAGTTCGGCGCGTTGGACGGCGACTCGATTGTGCAAGCGCGGCTTGCGGCCCTGCGCGGGTTCGTGCGTGAAGTGCGCGACCTGGAACTGAAACTCCTGACCAATCTTGAACAGGCGCGCGTGCGCGCCCGCACTGTGGCACGCACCGATTGGCGCTTGCGTCCAATCATGTCTCTGTTCACCTCTGGGACCCAACCGCTCGCCGATCATATCGCCTCGCCACAAGGCCGCGCTGCGATGCGCTTTGACGGCGGCAGTGAGGTGTTTCCGTTCCTGCGCAGCCGCGAGCTGCTCGCGCCCATGGCTGAACACTATGATGGCGCCGGTGAATTGCTGGTGACCGACAGTTTCCGGTTGCTCGGCCTGGTCAAGCTGCGCGATCTGCTTGAACGCTGTGAAGTGGCGCTGAACGCGCTCGATGCGCACTACGATCTTTACGACTGGCCGACCGAAGATACGGCAGCCCAGGAGGACGTCATCACCGCATTGCGCCAGGCTACCCTGGGGCCGGCGCCGGTTTCGGCTGTCACGGTCGAGCCAACGCTGGTTGCTGCCGAAGTCGCCGAGCCTGATCTTATCAGGGCCGAAGCGCCGATCACTGCCATTCGGACTCTCACTGAACCCGCAGTCGAGCATGCATCCGAGCCGCAGGAAGCCGCGCCCGTCGCGCCGGGAGAGGCGACCAATTGGGGCGAGGCCGTTTCGGCGTCCAGCGACGTTGCCGCTGCTCTTGAGGTTGCTCCGCACTCACCCAGCAAGGAAGCCCTGGCCGTCGCCGAGGCTGCCGCCGAAGATGGCCTCAAGAGCCTCAGCGAGCGCCTCGCCGATCTGCGTGACGCTGATGACGCCGCACCGGCAGCACCCGTGAAGTCGGACGCTGCCTGAGCGGCCGATCTGCGTGACGCTGATGACGCCGTACCGGCAGCAACCGTGAAGTCGGACGCTGCCTGAGCGGGGTGTGTGGCGTCGTCGCCGGCCACCATGCTCCACCCAAGACCGTAGCCGAAACCGAACGATCACGCGGGCGTTTTCCCAAAGTTGAGTTAGCAACGAAATCGCATGGTCCGGCATGCGGCAAGACGGCCATTTTATGGCCTTGAGTGATCGCTAAAGCGGACTCATGCAGGCTTTGAAGATAACCCTGATCAGTTTGCTTGTGGTCGCGCCGGCGTGCGGCGCGCTTTATCTCGTAAGGCCACCAGCGCTGCAGCCAGTCCTGGTCTGGCTTGGCCTGGAACCTCCGCCCGATCCGACCAAGCTCACCATTGAGGAGAGGCTGGCGCTGATCACGCCGGGGTCCCTGGAGCGGCTGCTGCCAAAATTCGCCGCCGCCGGCGTGCCCTACCCGCCGTTGGACGTGACGCTGGTTGGCCTGAAGGCCGAGAAGCGGCTGCAACTTTACGCCCGCGGGCCGGATCAGGACTGGCGGTTGGTGCACAGCTATCCGGTGCTGGCGGCCAGCGGCGTCGCCGGGCCGAAGTTGCGCGAAGGCGACCGGCAAGTACCAGAAGGCCTCTACGACATCGACCTGCTCAACCCCAACAGCAAGTTCAGCGTGTCTATGCGCGTGAACTATCCCAACGACTTCGACAAGGCCATGGCGCTGAAGGAGAACCGCAAGGATCCGCTCGGCGGCGCCATAATGATCCACGGACGTTCGTCATCCATAGGGTGCCTGGCCATGGGCGATCCGGCGTCCGAAGAGCTGTTCGTCCTCGCCTCCGACATCGGCATCGAAAAGGTGAAGGTGATCATCGCCCCGCAGGATTTCCGCGTGAAAGCGCGGCCGACGCTCGCTCACGCGCCCGATTGGCTGGATGGTCTCTACGATCAGATCGAGGCCGCGATGAAGTCATTTCCGACTGGATCCAGCTGACGTAAGGTGCGCCCCTCTGAAGCGATGAGCGAGGACGCGCACCATGGCTACCTACACGGCGACCGTCTCTTGGACCCGAAGCGCTGATGAGGCGTTCAAGGACAACAAATACCACCGCGGCCATCAATGGAGCTTTGACGGCGGCGTCAGTTTTCGCGCGTCCTCGTCCCCCCACGTCGTGCCGCGCTTTTCCGACCCCGCCGGCGTCGATCCCGAGGAAGCCTTCGTCGCCAGCCTGTCGAGCTGCCACATGCTGACGTTTTTGTATCTGGCGGCCAAGCAGGGGTTGGTGGTGGATAGCTACGTCGATCAGGCCGAGGGTGTTATGGGCAAGAACGCCAAGGGCCGCTTGTTCGTCAGTGTGGTGACGTTGCGCCCGAAGATCGCCTGGGGCGGGACAGAACCGGATGCGGCGGCGCTTGAGACGCTGCACCATGCGGCGCACGAGGAGTGCTACATCGCCAATTCGGTGCTGACCGAGGTGCGGGTGGGGTAGGCCGGTTGAGGCGCTTCGGGTCGTCTACCTTCACACATGCTGGCCTTTAAGCCGCGTCTTCTCATGACGACCCGCCTCAACCATCATAACATCTGTGTGTATGGATCATGCGGCCCAATCCAGAACCATTGGAATCCGTCCGCAGTCTGACGGGCCAATGCGCGATAATTGATTCCGACGCGGGCAGACCAGATCGACTCGCGGATATGCTTGAAATGCAGCGAAGGATGCTTCGGATTTTGTGTCAGTAGCGCGAAATTCTTGTCGGCGGTCTTTTGTATTTCTAACGGCAATTGGGCATACATTTTTTTGAATGGCTTGGTCCTGAAATGCTTCACTGCAGAACCGTCCTTGGAAAGGCGCTAAAATTCTTCGCTTTCGCCCGCTTCCATTTCCGCCCGGGCCTCAGCGATCAGCTTGTCAAACTTGCCAGCTTTAAGATCGCGTTCGATGGCGTCGTCGAATGCCTGCTCCTGCAATTCGAGCAGCCACGCCGATAACTTTGAGCGCTCCTGGTCTGACAGCGCCTCGATGCTCTTCTGGATCACTTCCATCTTGCCCATCCCTCCACCCTAACACACACCCTGCGGCAAACCAACAGCTGCCCACGTCGTGGCCACGGGTTGCGCGCCCTCTCGCCCCCGGCTAGAAAGCGCGCGAGCCTGCTTCGCCCGCCATCCTCCCGCCCAATTTTCCCAAGCCGGACCGCCATGCCAAAACTGAACATCGACGGCACGGACTATGAGTTCGAGAACGGCACTCCGCTCATCGAGGCGTGTGGCCAGGTCGGCATAGAAATCCCGCGCTTTTGCTATCATGAGCGGCTCTCGATCGCGGGCAACTGCCGCATGTGCCTGATCGAGGTCGTTGGCGGGCCGCCCAAGCCGCAGGCGTCCTGCGCCATGACGGTGAACGATCTGCGCCCCGGCAAGGATGGCGCGCCGCCGCAGATCAAGACCAAATCGCCGATGGTGATCAACGCCCGCCAAGGCGTGATGGAATTTTTGCTGATAAATCATCCGCTGGACTGCCCGATCTGCGACCAGGGCGGCGAATGCGATTTACAGGACCAGGCCATGGGGTTCGGCTCGGATTCGAGCCGGTTCATCGAGAACAAGCGCGCCGTCGAAGAGAAGTTTCTGGGCCCCATCGTCAAAACGGTGATGACGCGCTGCATTCAATGCACTCGCTGCGTCCGCTTCATGACCGAAGTCGCGGGCGTCGAGGAAATGGGCGCCATTTCGCGCGGCGAGGACATGGAGATCACGGCCACCATCGAGAAGGGGCTGTCGTCCGAGCTGTCGGGCAATATCGTCGATCTCTGCCCGGTGGGCGCTCTGACGGCCAAGCCGACGGCGTTTCACGCCCGCCCTTGGGAGATGCGCAAGACCGAATCGGTGGACGTGAACGACGCGCTGGGTTCGAACATCCGGGTCGATTCGCGCGGCAACGAAGTCGTGCGCGTGCTCCCGCGTGTAAATGACGCCATCAACGAAGAGTGGATTTCGGACAAGACCCGCCACGTCGTCGATGGACTGAAAACGCAGCGTCTGGACCGGCCCTACATCAAAGAGAACGGAAAACTGCGCCCCGCGAGCTGGAATGAGGCGCTGAAACTGGTCGCATCCAAGCTGAAGGCGGCCGGGCCGTCGGGCATCGGCGCCATCGCGGGCGATCTCGCGGGCGTAGAAGAGATGTTCGCGCTGAAGGATCTTTTCGCGCGGTTGGGGTCGACCAATATCGACTGCCGGCAGGACGGTGCCAAGATTGATCCCGCGCTGGGCCGGGCAGGCTATTTGTTCAATTCTGGCATCGCGGCGATCGAGGACGCCGATGTGCTGCTGATCATCGGCTCCAATCCGCGGCTTGAAGCGCCGGTGCTGAATGCGCGCATTCGCAAGCGCTGGCTGCGCGGCGGTTTTTCGGTGAGCGTGCTGGGGCCGGTGGGTGATCTGACATATCCGGCAACCATACTTGGCATGGCGGCGGACGATCTCGCGGCAGTTGCAACTCAGGCCTTCGCAGGCAAACAGAAGCCGATGATCATCATGGGCGCCGGCGCCTTGAACCGGGCCGATGGCGCCGCCATCCTGGCCGCCGCCGCCAAGGCCGCGCTGGCGAACGGCGTGGTCAAAGATGGCTGGAACGGTTTTAACGTGTTGCACGGCGCAGCCTCGCGCGTCGGCGGGCTGGATATCGGCTTTGCGCCGGGCGCGGGCGGACGCGATCTGCTCGGCGGGCCGATGAAACTGTTCTATCTGCTGGGCGCCGATGAATTCGACATGAAGCGGCTTGGCGGCGCCTTCGTGGTCTATCAGGGCACGCATGGCGATGCCGGCGCGCACCGGGCTGACGTCATCCTGCCGGGCGCGGCCTATACGGAAAAGTCCGCGACCTATGTGAACACGGAAGGCCGTCCCCAAATGACGTCCCGCGCCGTATTCCCGCCGGGCGAGGCGAAAGAGGATTGGGCCATCATCCGCGCGCTCTCGGCCGAGGCTGGGCAGGCGCTGCCGTATGATTCGCTCCCCGAATTGCGGGTTGCGATGTACGCGCAGGTTCCGCATCTGGCGGCGCTGGGCTCAGTGGCGGCCGCCGGCGGTTTGGAGACCGTGGCCAAGACCGGCGGCGCAATCCGAAAAGATCCGCTCACGCCAACCATCACGGACTTCTACCTCACCAACCCGATCGCGCGCGCGTCCCGCACCATGGCCGACTGCAGCCGTATGAAGCCCGGCGCGCTGGCCCAGGCGGCGGAGTAGGGCATGCGGACCATTGGCATTATCGGCGGCATGAGCGCGGAATCGACCGCGCACTACTATGACCGCTTGAATTCGGAAGTTCGCCGTCGCTTAGGCGGGCTGCATAGCGCCGAGACGGTGATCTGGTCGGTCGATTTCGCTCAGATTGCGGCTATGCAGACGACGGGCGATTGGCGTCAGGCCGGTTTGCGCCTCGCCGATGTGGCCAAGCGGTTGGAACAGGCTGGCGCTGACGTGTTGCTGCTCGCAACCAACACCATGCACAAGGTGGCGGACGCTATCGAAGCTGCCGTGTCGATCCCGCTGATTCATATCGCCGACGCTACCGGCCAAAGCATTCGCGCGGCCGGCCTGAAACGGCCCGGGCTCATGGCGACGCGCTACACCATGGAGCAGGAGTTTTACGTCGGCAGACTGTGCGAGAAGCACGGGCTGGACGTCGTGATCCCCGAAGTCGAGGCGCGCGCCGACATTCATCGGATTATCTACGACGAACTTTGCAAGGGCGTTGTCTCGGGGGCGAGCCGCGCGCGCTATGTCGCCTACGCCGAAGCGTTGGTCGCCGCCGGCGCCGACAGCCTGATCCTTGGCTGCACGGAGATCGGTATGCTGCTCGACCAGAGCCGCGTGAGCGTGCCGGTGTTCGATACAACCTTGATCCACGCCGACGCGGCTGTTGACTTCGCGCTGGCCGGCGCAGCATCACAACAGGGCCTCCACGCCCAGGCGGCGGAGTAGGGGCATGGCTGTCAGAACTTACTCTAACCGAGCAGGTCATCGCCTTCTCCCATGGGGAGAAGGTGCCCGAAGGGCGGATGAGGGGGGCAGGCCCCGCAGTTCGTCGCACGCGCGCACCGCATCGCTGGCGCCTATCCCCTCATCCAGCGCCCATTCTTTTTGCGCCTCTGCGCAGGTGCGCCACCTTCTCCCCACGGGAGAAGGAAGTTCCGTGCGCGCTGCAGCCATGGGAGCGGACCATGGATAATTTCTGGACCAACGATGTCCTGCCCCATTGGAACTCTTGGGGCTTTCCGCTGCTGGTGATGCTGCTGAAGAGCGTCATCGCGCTGACGGTCCTCTTGCTGATCATCGCCTATCTGCTGTTGATGGACCGCAAAGTCTGGGCGGCGGTACACATTCGGCGCGGGCCAAACGTAGTCGGGCCATTCGGGCTGCTGCAGTCCTTCGCCGACCTCCTAAAGTTCGTGTTCAAAGAGCCGATAATCCCGGCGGCTTCTGACAAAGCCGTGTTCCTGCTCGCCCCCATCGTGGCGGCGGTGACGGCGCTCGGCGTATGGGCGGTCATCCCGATCAATGAAGGCTGGGCCATAGCCAATCTCAACGTCGGCATCCTGTATGTGCTCGCGATTGGGTCGCTCGAAGTCTACGGCATCATCATGGGCGGCTGGGCGTCCAACTCGAAGTATCCGTTCCTGGGCGCGCTGCGCTCCGCCGCGCAGATGGTCAGTTACGAGGTCTCGATCGGTTTTGTCATTATCACGGTGCTGCTGGTTGCGGGCACGCTGAACCTCACCGGCATTGTTCACGCGCAAACCCACGGACTTGGGACCTGGGTGGGGATGCCCGGCAGCTTCCTCGACTGGTACTGGCTGCCGCTGTTCCCGATGTTCATCATCTTCTTCATCTCGGCGCTTGCCGAGACCAACCGACCGCCTTTCGACCTGCCGGAAGCGGAATCCGAGCTCGTCGCCGGTTTTGCCGTGGAATATTCGTCCACCCCCTATCTGCTGTTCATGCTGGCCGAATATGTCGCCATCACCGCCATGTGCGCCATGATGACGGTGCTGTTCCTTGGCGGCTGGCTGCCGCCGGTGAATGTCGCGCCCTTCACATGGGTGCCCGGCGTGATCTGGTTCCTGCTAAAACTGGTGGCGATCTTCTTCATGTTCGCCATGGTTAAGGCGTTTGTGCCGCGCTACCGCTATGACCAGCTGATGCGGTTGGGCTGGAAGGTGTTTCTGCCGCTGTCGCTGGCGGCGGTGGTGATCGTGGCGGCCGTGGTGCACTTCGGACATATTGGAGCGGCCGCATGACCCGTTTCGGACAAGCCGCAAAAAGCCTGCTGCTCGCCGAGTTCGTCTCGGCGTTCTTTCTCAGCATGCGGTATTTCTTTGCGCCAAAGAAGACGCTGAACTACCCGTTCGAGAAAGGCCCGCTCTCTCCGCGCTTCCGGGGCGAGCATGCGCTGCGCCGCTATCCCAACGGCGAAGAGCGCTGCATCGCCTGCAAGCTGTGCGAGGCCATCTGCCCGGCGCAGGCCATCACCATCGAGGCCGGCCCGCGCCGCAATGACGGCACGCGGCGCACCACGCGCTACGACATCGATATGGTGAAATGCATCTATTGCGGCCTGTGCCAGGAGGCCTGCCCGGTCGACGCGATTGTCGAGGGGCCAAACTTCGAGTTCGCGACAGAGACGCGCGAAGAGCTGTACTACGACAAGGCCCGCCTGCTCGACAACGGCGACCGCTGGGAGCGCGAGATCGCGCAGAACCTTGCTCTCGACGCGAAGTTCCGGTGATGGCCATGGGTATACAGACCGTAGGTTGGGTTAGCGCGCCACGGACGGTGAATTGGTCCGTTGACGCCCGTTCGCGCGTAACCCAACGCCGCACGGGCAGCGTTGGGTTACGCGCGGAACCGGCAGCGATGCGCGCCCACGAGGTCCGGGGCCGCGCTAACCCAACCTACGGATCGTACGGATTGCACGGATTGATCTCCCCATGACCCTATCCGAATTCTTCTTCCTCGCCTTCTCGGCCGTGCTGCTGCTCTCGGCCGTCATGGTCATCTGGTCCAAGAACCCAGTACACTCCGTGCTGTTCCTGATCCTCGCGTTCTTCAACGCGGCGGGCCTGTTCGTGCTGGCGGGCGCAGAATTCCTCGCCATGCTGCTGATCATCGTCTACGTCGGCGCGGTGGCGGTGCTGTTCCTGTTCGTCGTCATGATGCTCGACGTCGACTTCGCCGAGCTGAAAGCCGGCTTCATGAAGAACGCGCCGGCCGGGCTGGTGGTTGGGCTGGTGCTGGCGGCCGAGCTGATCGGTTTCGTCGCCTCCTGGGCCATGACGCCCGGCATTTCCGCCCGCGTCGCAGCGCCCATCCCGGCGGCGGGCAGCGCCATCACCAACACCGAGGCGCTCGGCCTCGTGCTCTATACCAAGTATGTCTACTTCTTCGAGGCGGCTGGCATCATACTGCTCATCGCCATGATCGGCGCCATCGTGCTGACGCTGCGCCACAAGCCGGGCGTGCGCCGCCAGGATATCGGCGCACAGGTCGCGCGCGGGCCAAAAACGGCGGTCGCGATGGTGAAGGTCAAGTCGGGCGAATACGCCGTACCGGAGAAGGTGTCATGAGCGGTGTGGCCAGGTCCGTAGGTTGGGTTAGCGCGCCAGGGACCGCTGGGGTTTGCTCCGGCGCCTGTTCGCGCGTAACCCAACGCCGCCCGGGGATTGTTGGGTTACGCGCGGAACATTCATCAGCGCCCGCCGGAGAGGTTCGTGGCCGCGCTAACCCAACCTACGAACACACCGCGCTCTGGAGGGTGAACGCATGACTATCGGCCTCTCCAGCTACCTCTCCGTCGCCGCAGTGCTGTTCACCATCGGCGTCATCGGCATTTTCCTCAACCGCAAGAATGTCATCGTCATCCTGATGTCGGTCGAGTTGATGCTACTGGCGGTGAACCTGAACCTGGTCGGCTTTTCCGCGCATCTGGGCGACCTCACGGGACAGGTCTTCGCACTGATCATCCTCACAGTCGCCGCCGCCGAAGCCGCCATCGGCCTCGCCATCCTGGTCGTCTACTACCGCAACCGCGGTTCTATTGCGGTTGAGGATATTAATATGATGAAGGGTTAGGCGATGGCTGATCTCGAAAAGCGAGTCGACATACTTGAGAAGGACGTGGCGCGCCTAAAGGGCGATTCTGGCCGGCATCAGAATGAGCTTGAGAGCATCCCCGATCTCTTGCGCATGGAATTCCGGCTGATGGCGAGCCAAATAGCAAGGCTGTCAGCAAAGGTTGATCAGCTCACGGATCGGACCAACGAACAGGGCGCGAAGTTAAACGAATTGGGCGATCTTCCAGCGCGCGTTGATGCCTTGCCGCGCGTCGTGGCTGAACTCGTCGTCGAAATGCTGAAAGAACGCGGAAAGAAAGGCTGAGCGGTGATGATAAGGGATGCGCTCAGTTATGTCGGCCTTCTACCCCTGGGTTTAGGCGTTGTTGGCGGCTTGATAGACGCCTGGTCCAAGATGTTTTGGATGCTAGTTCCGTTGACTTGCCTCGCCGCCGCTATTGCATTTCTTATGCCCAATGACGGCGGGGTGGATTTGCCGATGGGTGTGAAGCTCACCATGTTCGCAATCATTTTGTCTTCCATCCTGACGACCTATGTCGCGACGAGGCTGCTCGCGTGGCGGGTTAGCAAGGCGCGGGGACTTCGTATCAAGGGAACGCCCCCGGAAATGACGAGCAAGCCCTAAATGTACCAAGCCATCCTCTTCCTCCCTCTCATCGGCGCGCTCATCGTCGGCCTCTTCGGCCGCGTACTGGGGCCGCGTCCGTCAGAACTCGTCACCTACTACCGCAACCGCGGTTCGATCGCGGTTGAGGACATCAATACGATGAAGGGCTGATGTCCGTGATTTACATTTGGATTGTTCCGCTCATGCTCGGAGTTGCGGCCGCAATCATCGATGTTTGGACTCGGCGCCGTTGGGCGCTGCTACTCATGATCATTGCAACAGTAGCAATCACTGTTTGGTGGTTTGGGATGCCTACGC
>JAYUAJ010000224.1:0-4629 GCA_043741375.1 Hyphomicrobiaceae bacterium
ACTGCTGGCCTTGGAACTGCAGGAACTCCTGACGGTCGATGACGGCTTCGACATCGGCCTCACTGGCTTCACCATCGCCGAGGTCGACGGGCTAATCGAGGGGCTGTCGGTCGAGGAGCCGGCGGCCCCGCGGGACGAAGAGGTTCCGCCGCTCGGCGACGGACCAGCCATCACACAACCGGGGGATGTCTGGGTGCTGGGGCGACACCGGCTGATCTGTGGGGATTCGCTCTCGCCCGCAGTCGTCGCCACGCTCATGGCCGGCGAGACCGCCCAGATGGTGTTCACCGACCCGCCATACAACGTCGCAATCGAGGGGAACGTCTCAGGACTGGGCAAGGTGAAGCACCGGGAGTTCGCCATGGCCGCGGGAGAGATGACGAAGGCGGAATTCAACACCTTCCTGGAGCGGGCCTTCCGCAACCTCTCCGCCTTCAGCATCGATGGCTCCATCCACTTCATCTGCATGGACTGGCGCCACATGGGCGAGATGCAGTCGGCCGGAGAGAGGGTCTACAGCGAACTCAAGAATCTCATTGTCTGGGCCAAGGACAATGGCGGCATGGGGACCTTCTACCGCTCCCGGCATGAACTGATCTTCGCCTTCAAGAAGGCCACAGCCCCGCACATCAACAGCTTCGAGCTGGGTCAGCACGGGCGCTACCGGACCAATGTCTGGACCTATAAAGGCATGAACAGCTTCGGCGGAAGCCGGAACGACGAGATCCTGCTCCACCCGACGGTCAAGCCGGTGGCCATGATTGCCGATGCCATCAAGGATGTGTCCACGCGCAACGGCATCGTCCTGGATCTCTTCGGCGGGTCGGGCTCGACCATGATTGCCGCCCACAAGACAGGCCGAAGAGGCTACCTTTGCGAGCTCGATCCCCTCTACTGCGACCGCATCATCCGCCGCTGGCAGGTCTATGCCAGGGACGATGCAGTCCTCGAAGCCACTGGGCAGAGTTTCGAGGAGGCAGTAGCCGACCGGCGGAACGCTTACCACTCCGCTCCGGAACCTGGGACGACCTCACCTATTGGCGGGTTCGTCTCCGCGGTCCTCTCGGACCTTGGCGACGAAATATCCAGAACGGGCGCCGGAGTAGGCACCGAGACCGAGCACGACCTTCTCATGGTGTGCTGGCTTCCACCGTCGCATCCGGCCCTGTGTACAACGACCATTCCGGTGGGGTGCCGGATGACACCCGAGGGAGCTGAGATCGTCAAGAGGCGCCATCGGCCCGTTCAGGGTGATACCCTGACCTCAGCACGGCCCGCCGCGGAATGAAGACCATGGCCAACGCCCGCGACGGAGACGATCCACCCGAACGACGCCGGAGGCTTGTCGGACCCACGACCGATGACGTGGGCTACGGCAAGCCGCCCGTCAGCGGCCGTTTCAGACCCGGCCAGTCCGGCAATCCCAAGGGCAGACCAAAAGGTGCGAAGAACCGGCTTCCTTCGCTCTCCGAGGAGCGCATCAAGACGCTGATTATGGAAGAAGCCTACCGGACGATCCCCATCCTCGAAAACGGTCGTCGCGTGAGCATACCGATGATCGCTGCCGTCCTGAGGGCCGTGGCCATGAACGCGGCGAAAGGCAACAACCGTGCCGCCCTGCTGTTCACGACACTCGTCAGCAAGACCGAAGCAGAGAACAAGAAACTTGCCATAGAGGCCTTTGGGTCAGCCATCACCTACAAGAACGAATGGAGCAAGGAATTGGAGCGACGCAAGCGGTTGGGCCTCGATCTTCCCGACCCGGTCCCTCACCCCGATGACATCATTCTCGATGCGCGCAAGATGGACGTCAGGATCGCGGGCCCCTGGACGCGCGAAGAAATCCCCCGATACAAGCTCGCTGCCGAGTTCATCGCGGCCTATCAGGAAGCGGCGGCCGAGCTTACGGAGAAGGTCTCCGCAATGCCAGACGGGCCCGAGCGTGGCCGGCTCTGCCGGACGCTTCAGATCTACACCGAACTCGTGACCAAGCTGACGCCGCACTATGGGCCACGCAGCGAACGGACAAAAGATGCGTTGGTCCGGGACGCCGAGGATATCATTGGGGCCGCACTGCAAATCCATTCACCCTGAAGCTCGGCGACAACGTCGGCACGGCTTGGGATTCATATCTGGGTCAGGCATCCGTCGATTGGATAGCGTCGGCGGTCCTCAATACGGTAGTGGTGCCAGGAACCGTCAACCCCCGAGCCTGCAAGGCCACTCCCGGCATGGTGCAAGTCAATACGGTTACAACGGTTGGCTGGGTATCGCCCAAATCTGGCTGTCGGGAGACCACATTACGCAGGGCATCACCAAGCTGAACGACAGCTATTTCAATCTCACCACTTACAATAGGCCCGAGTGGCGTGACATGGTCATGTGCCAGGAAATCGGCCACACATTCGGCCTCGACCATCAGGACGAGAACTTCGAAAACGCCAATCTCGGCACTTGCATGGACTACACCAACAATCCTCTGGGCCTGCCTGACGTCAACACCGACGACAACACTCAGCCCAACGCGCACGATTACGACGAGCTGGATACGATCTATAGCCATGCCGACAGCGTGACGACCGTCGGCAGCGCCAGCGCCGCCATGGCGAATAACGCCGCCGACTGGGGCAAGGCCGTGCGCTTTACCGAGGACGGCCGCGGCCGTGTATTCGTCAAGGATCTGGGCGCTGGCCGCCAGATGGTCACCTTCGTGACCTGGGCGCCGCTGTAAGCTACAGGATAGGGCAGATCGTCCTCATGCCAGAGGTGACCCGGTGGTTCAGACGCCGGATGACAGACGAACTTAAACGGTACCCGGCATGAGTGAAGTGATTAGTGCCCCGCTCCGGGAGGCCGGAGCGGAGCTGCCTAAGTCATGTCCCCTGGGACACCAGCGGGGACATCGAGAATTTCTCACGGCCCACCGGAATAGTCACTCAACCCTGCCGATCGGCGCTGTGAAGTTTCCAAGCGGGTGATCCAAGGATTGGGAGCATTGCAACGAGTCTATAGCCTAACCTGTGAACGAGGGCATTCCGGGAAGCAGGTCAAGTCAAAATTGCATGCTGTTTCACACTGTCAGATGTTTGCGAACGGCATGGGGGTCTAATTCTGCTCGGGTGCCGCCCAAGACTGTGCGTCCGCGATCAAGAACGATAAAGCTGTCGGCAAGCCGGTGGGCGAAATCGAAGTACTGCTCCACCAGCACAATAGCCATGCCGCCGCGGCCACGGAGCAGGGTGATGATACGCTCGATGTCTTTGATGGTCGAGGGTTGGATGCCTTCGGTCGGTTCGTCAAGAAGCAGAAGCCGCGGACGCACGACCAGGGCGCGGGCTATGGCGAGTTGCTGTTGCTGACCGCCCGAGAGATCGCCGCCCCGCCGCCTCAGCATGGTGAGCAGGACGGGAAACAGTTCGAAAACCTCATCCGGCAGAGTGCGCGCGGCGCGCGGCAGGCAGGCAAAACCGGCACGAAGGTTCTCCTCGACCGTGAGCAACGGAAATATCTCGCGGCCCTGCGGAACGATGGCAATGCCGGACCGCGCCCTGGCGGCGGCGGGCGGCCGGGCGATGTCCCTACCGGCGAGCGTGATGCTGCCGGACTTGATCGGATAGAGCCCCGCGATGGCGCGCAGCAGGCTGGATTCCCGAGTAAACGCCTCATGCGCGCAAACGACTTGTGAATGTCGACCTCGTTTGGTGGGACTCGATGGAGGCGGCCGAGCGCGCTATGGAAAATGCATCGAAGAGCCAGACCTGCGCCGCATATTTCGCATTGATGGCGCGGGATCAATCGGGTGCCTATTAGCTACGAGGTGGAGGCTCAAGTTTGGGTTTATCCGGGTGCGGGCGGCTGGCACTTTGTCACGCTACCGAAAGAATTGTCGCGCCAGATAAGGAGTTTGGCGCCCCGGCAGCGTCGCGCATTCGGTTCGCTACGCGTGATCGCGACCATCGGCGCGACAACTTGGAAAACGTCACTTTTCCCTGACACTAAGGCAGACGCGTTCCTTCTGCCGATCAAGGCCTATGTGCGAAAGAAAGAGCGCATCACGGAAGGCGTTGTGGTCCAACTAATCCTTGAGTTGGCGTTCTAGGGCCACTTGCGCGCAGCGCTGGCCCTCCGCTCGAACGACCGCTCTTGTGCAGGTTTCTCGGACGCCTGCATGACGAAGCCGTCGACGGGCTGCGGCGACAGGCGTCGGAGAAGCGCCAAGGCACGAAATCGCGGTCAGGATTGGGTCTGATATCGCCGCTGCAATCTATGGGGATTTGGGGCGTGCGGGCGCCTGCTCTCGAGAGGCCGCAATGACGAATGTCCGGCAATTTGGCGGGTTGCCCTGTGGAGGGGAGCCTACAGCACTGGCGTTGGGATCAGGTTTGGTGTGGCGGCAGCGGCCACCGGGGGGCTGGCGCAGCGTGATCGAGCGAGCGCCGCCGGCGCTGTCGAACGGTCAGCTGCACTCGCGTTTGATGCTATCGGTGACGTCGACTCCGCGGAAGAGTTGGGGCTGGATAAGAGGGGATTATCCCGATTGAGATTGACATACTCTCATGGCGGACGCACCGAGTCCCAGTCTCGCTAACTGAAACGCCCGGACTTGCCCAATGACCGGACATGTCGCGG
>JAYUAJ010000225.1:0-10729 GCA_043741375.1 Hyphomicrobiaceae bacterium
CCTCTTTAGGGTTGGCCTCTATATTTACTAATTTTTGCTCCCGAACCTTTCCAGAGAATTCGCTCTTTATTTTTTCGTAGTAGAGAGACGGGTAGGTAAAATCCCACTCATGTCCAGGTGCGAAGTGAATTGCACAAAGAGCTTCAGTGATCGGGGGATTTTTGTAGTTACGGCGCTGCAATGAATTGCTCAAAACGAGGCACTGCCAAATGAGAAAAACGGAAAAAGTGTGAGTGAGAATCTCACACCGATATATCCGACCGAGATGCCGAGATCACTGGCTCCGTTTTTGACCCGTAATAAAGGTACCGCAAAATACACGTCATCCTTTTGGCCTATTCCAGGCGAAAACCCAAGTGGCAAAGGAAACAAGGCAGTACGGCTACAAGTCTAGCGCTGAACCTGCCAGGAGTAAATGTTTAGGCTGTCCTTTTCGCTGACAAGTTCGGATCAATCCAGTGAATCCGGTCAGACGTTAAATCTGAAATGCATGACGTCACCGTCCTTGACGACGTACTCCTTGCCTTCGAGGCGCATCTTGCCAGCGTCCTTGGCGCCGTTCTCGCCGTTGCAGACAACGTAGTCATCGTAGGTGATCGTCTCGGCCCGGATGAAGCCTTTTTCGAAGTCGGTGTGGATGACACCGGCAGCCTTCGGCCCCTTGGTGCCGGCGGTGATCGTCCAGGCCCGCGCTTCCTTCGGCCCGACCGTGAAGTAGGTGAGCAAACCCAGCAGCGTGTAGCCCTCGCGGATCAGCTTGTTGAGACCGGCTTCCTCGAGCCCCAAATCCTTCAAGAACTCATCGCGTTCATCGAGCGAGAGGCCGGCAAATTCCGCTTCAATCTTGGCCGAGATGACGACGACGCCGGCGCCTTCCTTTCTTGCCGCTTCCTCGACCTGCTTCGAGTACGCATTGCCGGTGGCGGCCGAGGCTTCGTCGACGTTGCACACGTAGAGTACTGGCTTGGCGGTCAGCAGTTGCAGTGCGCGGTAGGCGGGCTCTTCATCGGGCGTCAACTTGGCCATGCGTGCCGGCTTGCCCTCGCGCAGGAGATCGAGCGCCTTTTCGAACAACTTGACGAGGGCGATCGCTTCCTTGTCGCCGCCCTTGGCCTTCTTCTCGGCGGCGGTCCGGCGCTTCTCGCAGCTGTCGAGATCGGCGAGCATCAGTTCGGTCTCGACCACCTCGGCATCGGCCAGCGGGTCAATGCGCCCTTCGACGTGCGTCACGTCGTCGTCGACGAAGCAGCGCAGCACGTAGGCCACCGCATCGACCTCGCGGATGACGGCGAGGAACTGGTTGCCGAGACCTTCACCCTTCGAAGCGCCGCGCACCAGGCCGGCGATATCGACGAACGTCAGGCGCGTTGGGATGGTCTGTGCGCTCTTGGCAATGGCTGCAAGCTTATCAAGACGCGGATCCGGCACGCCGACTTCGCCGACGTTCGGCTCGATGGTGCAGAACGGATAGTTCGCGGCTTCCGCCTGCTGGGTTTGCGTCAGCGCATTGAACAGGGTCGACTTGCCGACGTTCGGCAGGCCGACGATGCCGCATTTGAAGCCCATGTGATGAAGGTCCGGTAAGGGTGTCGGGGAGATTGGGTGTGGGGTACACCGGGGGCGCGATGGGGGCAAGGGCTGGGGATTGCAGGGCCAGCGGTTGGCGCGACCGGCTGGCCACTGCCGATTTCCCCGCAAAGCCGACTATGCGTCCAGGTTGCGAGTGACCCAAAGGGGACATCAGCAGTTGGAATATAAGTTCAGCGGCACGCCAATCTAGTCGTCACCGGCGGCGCCTGTACCAATCCAACGCGTGCTCGATCCAACGCTTGAGATCTTCCTGCCTGCGCGTTGCAGTGGGCCCGACCAGCAGCCAGCCCTTCATCGCGCGGCCACCAGAGAGATCAAAAATGCGAAGGCCGGGCTGTTGCAGCAACACCTCTGTCTTGTCCTTGTCGCAACGAACGATGAGGTCGTCCTTGTATGGGGCTTTGAAAGTCAAGTGGCATTTGACGCCATTCTCTTTTTTCGTTTCATGCCGCTTTCTTTCTTCGACTTCCCTATTTTTTGTTTCAGGTCATTTCTTTGGTTCAACCGCGCCGCAGGCTTTCTTCCGCCCCAACCGCAATTCGCAGACGTCGGCGCGCGCAGGACATGTCAAGGCTGGCCGCTCTTCAGCGGCCACCGAAGGCTTGGCCTTTACATGACCGAGCACGACGGCAGACTGGTGGGGTTGGGCCGAAGAGTGCCTCCATCCGTTCAGGTTGACGATTTCGAGGGGAGCCCGCATTCGCAGCGCAAGAGATCGCGCCGGCAACCTTGTATTCGGTGGGCCTGGATGACCCGGACCATGATGCACGTAGACGCATCGGTTGCGAAGCTCCGAGGCGGCAGGCCCAATCTGCACAACGGCATGAGAGCCATGGTTTCGGCGGGTCCCCGCCACCTCGAACCGTCATCGGCGATCCGTCAGTGAAGATCAGATCGAGCCGTAACTGTTTCGAACGTCGAATTCAGAACTTAAAGTCACGGACGCTTCGTCAAGCTGGTCGCATGATGACGCCCTCGGGCACGATCCCTTCGCGCGCCAGCCGCCACAGCGCGATCAACAGCTTCCGAGCCAACGCGACGATCATGGTCTTGCGTGTTCGTGAGGCATTCTCCGTGCGCTGGTAATACCATCTGGCCAGCGCACTATTCTTCTGAAATAACAGAAATCGCCACGCTAGTTGAACCATTGTGCGTCGGACCCGGGCATTGCCGGATCGGGCAAGGCCCTTCTCTCGGTTCATCGAGCCGCTTCGTTGTGGCGAGCCTGTCAATCCGGCGTAGCGCCCCACGGCGCGACGATCACGCATGTCGCGCTGGAGTATCTCGTTGACCAACAGATCAGCAGTTTCTATTCCGACCCCGACGACGCGCGCCAGCAGACGGACCATGATATTCGGGCCTGTATTTGGGGCTCGCTTCAAACGTGCGGCGCGCTCCTCCTCGATCTTTCGGATCTGATCGTAAATGAACGCCCGACGCTCCAAATCTCGCTTGAGCTCGGCCAGCGTGTTGGGCGGAAGCGCCCCACCCTCTGGAGTTCGTAGCTTTTCCAGATTCTCCGATGCACGCTTCAGTTTCGGATTGAAGCCCCGGACACCGAACCGGACGAGAGCTGACTTCATGCGATTGATAAGCCGGCTCTGTTCGGCAACGAGGCACTCCCGCTCGCGGCTCGGTCGTTTTGCGTCCTCCTCATCGAATGTCGGAACAGCCACCATCTTGCAGTGATCCCGTTCGCCACGCAGCCAACCCAGAAATGCGCGTTTCAACATCTCGGTATCCAGCCGATCCGTCTTGGCTCGACGATGCTCACGTGACACCGCGACACTCGAAGGATGAATGACATGCGCTTCAATGCCGTGGGCCTTGAGGAACCGTGCCAACCAAAAGCCATCGCGGCCAGCCTCATACGCTACCGCGATCCGTGTTATCCGACGACCTGATCTCTCCGCTTCGACGCGCCAGCGCTGCAGCAACTGCAGCAGGCCGTTCGGCTCCGGTTTCAGCTTCTTTAGCGGCTGGCGCTCAACGCCAGGCACAATCCCGGACACGAGCCAACTGGTCAGGCTCAATTCTATGACGGCAACCAACGTTTGATCGGCATCCAGCGCGACAAGGCAGCGGCTCAGGTCATTCGGGGTACGCTGTTGCGGTTGGTGCGGCTTATGGTCAGTCTGCTTCTGTTTTCGCATCGGGGGCTCCATCGGTCGGTTTACTTCCGCGCCGATAGTCGCAGACTCCTCGTCGCTCGCCCCATAGCATCTTGTCAACGCCAATGCACATCGTTTTGCCGATCATGAACGCAATGCCGCCGAACATCTTCTTCTCGGCGAGCCCCTTTGTGCCAGCCAAGGCATCTCGGACGGATTGCGCAAGCGCTTCATTGTAGGTCATGGGCGGCACCTCGCTCACGGCATTTTTGGCAGCGTGTCGTCGACGATATCCCACGGCTGCATTTGGCTGATCCAAACTGATTGCTGGGCCTTGAACCCCGCGGGCTCGTCCAACGTCACGGCGTGAAAAAACATGACTTCCGGATAGCCGGACGACTGCTTGTAAACGGGACTTCCGCACGTCGGACAGAATGCACTTGAGACGGCATTGCCGCTGTCGGCCGTCAGCACGAATTTGGAGACCACACCCAACACCTGGACTTCGCTGGCGGCCAAGGCAAATTGCGATGCATGCCCCGCGCCGGTGATGAGTTGGCACTGGCGACAATAGCAGTGCAGCGAGAACCCTGGCGCCGATCGCGATTGATACCGAACCGCGCCGCACTGGCATCCACCTTCAAATGTCGACATGTGCGCGGTCTCCGATTTGATCCAGCGTGGCCTTCTGAAGGCGATGAGCATCAGGTCCCATATTTGAACTTCGGGCTCCAGCCGCTCGCGCCATCAGGCAGCATGTCGAACAGGTGCCAGACACTGCAGAAATCGTCGTGGGGGCCGAGTGCGGTGTCGGACACGCGCAATACGCGGTCGCCGTCCCGGCGGAACACAGAGACCCCGGGCAGCCAGCCGCCCGACTTCGACCGGTAGCCCATGGCCTCGGCAAAATCGCCGCCCTGGTGGCTCGCCATACGGAAGCGCCAGCCACGGCGGGCTGCGAATTTCTTCTGTGCTGAAGGCGCATCCGGACTGACGACCACGAAGGCCGCACGGTTCGCCAGATGCTCGGCGACGCCGTTGTAGCCGTCGGCCCACAGCGTGCAGTAGGCGCAGGACGCACCCATGTTGTGGATCACGATCAGCTCTTTCTTGTCGCCGAACAACTGCGACAATCTCACCGGGCCCGAGCCATCTGCGAGTTGGTAGTCTTGCACCACCTGCGGCTCAGCCTTGGCCTGCGCCTCGCGCATCTCCTTGCGCAGAGACGTGATTTGCTTGCGATAACCGTCGATCTTCTGCTTGCTCTCGTTGTACGTCATTTGCGCTTTCCTTTCGCTGGCTTTCGTTTGGCTCTTTGTGTCGAGGGCTCAGCCGGTGCGTCGGCCAAGGCCAACGCTGCCTTGAGCCCATCGAACTGGCCTTCCCAGTATTTGCTGTAGCGACTGAGCCAGACAGTGGCGGCGAGGATCGGGCCCGTCTCGATGCTGCAGCGGCTGATGCGCCCTGTCCGCTCCTGGCTGACCAGCCCGGCGGCGACCAGCACCTGGATGTGCCGGGACACGGCCTGCAGTGAAATCCCGAACGGCTCCGCCAACTCACCAACAGTGGCCGACGTTTCGCCGAGTTGCTCCAGGATTACCCGCCGCACTGGATCGGACAATGCGAAGAACACGGCATCGAGCCGGGCCGCCTGCAGATCAGCGTCCTTGGGAAGCAGGTGAATCTGTGAGTTGGCCGTCGACATGTGCCAACAATATCAACGATATGGTTGACAGTCAATCACTGTGTTGATTAAATTCATCGAGGTATCAATGTCCGAATCTGGCCCATAACGCCAGGGCGTCGGACGCCGATTGCCGTTGCTCACTGGAAGCGGACGGTCAGGCGGTGCCGCATGGCACGATCGAACAATACCCGTCCGGGCACGCTACGCTTCACTTCCCCACCCCACGCACTACCCTTGCAAACCCCTCCGCAAACGGATTTGCAATCCGCATGCCGGCCACGTCGCGGCCGTCCTGCAAATCTTCCGACACGAACAGGCGGCACTCGGCCTGCAGGGCGGCGGCGAGCATCAGGCAGTCCCACCAGCCATAGCCGGTGCCGTCCTCGACCGCGAACGCGCGCTCGGTGGTTTTCGCATCGAGCGGCGCGATAGCCCACGGCGCCAGGGTGCGGATGTAGGTTCGCGCCGCGTCCACCGGCATCAGGTGGCGGCGTTGAACGAGTACCCGATAGGTCTCATTCAGGCTTTGCGGGCTTAGCGTGAGTGAACGGTTGGCGATCGTCGTCTTCAGCAAATCCGCCGACACTTGCCGTTTTATCGGATCGGCCGGATCGAGGGCGTAGATCAGGATGTTGGTGTCGACGAAGACCCGGCCTGTCATAGAGTTCATCCCGCGTGCCGAGATCGGCGCCGATGCCGGCGAAGCCCGCGCCGCTCAGGAACTGTTCGAGTATCGCCAGCTGGTCCTTGCCACGCCCCATGCGGGCCTCGAGCATCTCCGCGACGAAGGCGGACATGCTGAGATTGGCCTTGGCGGCCTCGACCCGCAGCCAATCGGCGATGTCGTCGCGCAGCGTGATCGTTACGTTCTTCATGCCACGAAAATAGTGTAACACGAAATTCGTGTCAATCGCCGCTCGGTTTCTTCGATGCCAGCCACTTCTTGAGGTTCTCGGCGATCGCATTCTGCGCTTTCGACGCACGCTCGCCGGCAGGGTGTCTTACTGGTTTCGGCGCGGCAACGGCGTCGCGCGCAGGTTTTGCTGGTGCGGCGTCGGTCGCATCGGCCGCTGCCGTCAACCGCGCAACGTCGGTTTGAAAGCGCGCGGCATCGCCCTTGGCGAGCCATCCGGCGCTGGCGGCAAGCGCATCGAGCATCAATTCGACCCACCCGGCCTCCGACTTGGCGAAGTCGCCCAACACGTAGTGGGTGACCGCGTCTTTCGAGCCGGGATGGCCGATGCCGATGCGCACACGGACATACTCGTTGCCGACGTGCGCGCTCGTTGAACGCAAGCCATTGTGTCCGGCATTGCCGCCGCCGACCTTTACCTTCACGCGGCCCGGATCGAGGTCCAATTCATCGTGGAACACTACGATGTCGGCGATGCCGATCTTGAGGAAGCGCGCGGCTTCGCCGACCGAGCGGCCGCTGTCGTTCATGAAGGTATCGGGTTTCAGCAGCAGCACGCGCTCGCCGCCGACCTCGCCTTCGGTGCAAAGGCCGTCGAACTTGCGGCGCCACGCGGGAAAGCGATAACGGCCGGCAATGCGCTCGACCGCCATGAATCCGATGTTGTGGCGATTGCCAGCGTATTTCGTGCCCGGATTGCCGAGGCCGACGAACAGTTTCATGGGCCAGCCTCTCGCAGGCGGCGTTCAGACGAATTGAACCCGGCACGCAAGACAACGCTTGCGTGCCGGGAGGTCGTATCGACCTTACTTCTTGGCCGCAGGCTTGGCGGCCGGCGCCGCAGCGCCCTTGGCAGGAGCAGCTGCACCCTTGGCCGGAGCCGCACCAGCCTTGGCGGCCGGCGCCGCGGCAGCCGCCGCACCAGCCTTCGCGTCGCCAGCAGCCGGAGCAGCCGCCGCCGCGCCAGCAGCCGCAACTGGCGCCACTTCCACTTCGCCCTTGGACGATGCGCCAGCGACAGTTGCGACCGTGAAGTCGCGGTTGATGATGGTCGGGCGCACGTTCGGCGGCATGGTCACCGCCGAGATGTGGATCGAGCGGCCAATCTCGAGGCCTTCGAGGTTGAACTCGAACGCCAGCGGGATCTTGTCGGCCGGGCAGATCACCTCGACATCATGACGCACGACGTTGAGCACGCCGCCGCGCTTCAGGCCTGGCGACAGCAGTTCGTTGATGAACTTCACCGGCACCTTGACGCGGATCATGCCGTCGGCAGCCACGCGCTGGAAGTCGACGTGAACAGGACGATCCTTGACCGGGTCGACCTGCACATCGCGCGGCAGCACGCGCAGCTTGCGGCCTTCGATGTTGATCTGGAACACCGACGACAGGAACTTGCCCTTGGTCACGGTCTTCCACAGCTCGTTCTCGTCGAGCGCGATGGTCTCGGGGTCTTGCTTGTCGCCGTAGATGACGGCTGGAATTCTTCCTTCACGACGCACTGCCCGAGCGGCCCCCTTGCCGGCCCGAGGACGCGCCGTGGCATTCAATTCGATCATGTCAGCCATGGCTGTCTCCAATGGAAAATGGGCCGCAAGCCGGCCCGTGCCTAGTACGCCCGGCCTCCAAGGGTGCCGCGGCGCTCTCTCGCAGACGTGTGCATGAGATGGGCGGTGTATAGTCGGGTGGCGCATTCGATGCAATGTGAAATGCAGCCCGGTGACGATGGTTCACGCGCGAACACGCGCCGCCGCCCTGTCGAGGCCCAGGGCAATCAAACCGGCCATCAGCCCCCAGAACGCCGCGCCGATGCCGAGGAGGGTCACGCAGGATGCCGTCACCGCGAGGCACGATGCCACCGGCACCGGCTGGCCAGCCGGGCGCAGTACGGCGCCGCCGGGCCGATTCGGCGAGGCCATGGTCACCAGATAGAGCGGTAGCCCGAGGCCGATAAGTACGCCAAGTCGAACACCGGCTCGACCGGCGTCAGGCTCGACAACGCCAGTTGCGGGGCGCCATTGGCAAAGCAATCACCGGCCTTGCTGTTCGATGGATCCGGCCCGGCGTTCTGGGTGCTTGCCAGGAACGGCGAAAGACGCCCTAGAACCGGCATCTGCGGGTGTAGCTCAATGGTAGGGCAGCAGCCTTCCAAGCAAAAAATCAGTTCATATATTTCGATGAGTTAGCTGATTTCAGGCACTCTTTAGGCACTGCATTCGGCTTGCGTCGCTATGGTTCGCATCGGGCGAACTCTTCGTGCGCATGCATTTGTCGAGCAAGCGTCACGAAGTGATCCGTGGCGGTCAATGCGCCAACGACGCAATTGGCAAAAAAATGGCCAGCTGGCGATCCATGGATCGGAACACCAAAGACATCCTCGAAACCGTCAATTTCATCAAAGATCGCATGCTCACCAAAGACGACGTGTGCGCAATCATCCGCGAGGAAGTCCCCGGAATGATCGAGGCGGCACGCAAGCCGATACAGTAAGTGCTGAGGGAAACGAAAAGACACCACCGCCTCAACAAAATGATCGCGGCGCAATTTACTCGCGTTGTCGTTCCTACAATTTAATCATGAGTTTCATCGCGCAAGGAATACGTCCGCTTGCCCGCGATCGGGAGACCAGTCATGAAAACACGTGCGCCGCCGCGAGATACGTTCGCAGTTGCGAACGATTGCCTGCAACCGGCGGCTCTCGGGTAATGCATTTTGCTGCGGCGCACAATTCGAATCATGTTCCAAAGGCACAACTATTGCTTTTCTTCAACAGTATTAACTACCTGATCGAAAACAATTGACTTCCAGTGGTAGGCGTGTGTGCGGACGGCTATTTTTCAGGCACCATCATTCATGCCGAATCAACTTTGATTCGCGCCTGAAATGCGAACGGGAGGACCCATGGACATACTAAACACGATCAAGGGATGGATTGGTGCGCTGACGGAAATCGGCGTCATGTTGTTGGCCCTCGCGATTGTTGCTTCGCTGCTCGTCGGCGGCACTCTGCCATTCTTTGGCGGTGTTTCAGGCAACATCGTAGCGCTCGTAAAGGATCTCGGTGCGAATGGACTCGTCGGACTGATATCCCTGGGTGTCATTATTTGGCTCTTCGCTAAGCGGTAGGTGGCGGACGAAATGGACCAAGGGAGAAGCGGGGCGTAAGGCCCCGCTTTATCGGGCATGACCGAATTTATTGAGCGATTGAGGCGCATGAGTTGGCTTGCGGTCGAGGCAGGCCTCCTTATCGTGAGTCTGTGCCTGCTCTTGAATATTATCGTCGGCAAGGACGGCGGGACTTTCGTAACTGCGGTCGCGGCCAATACCATGGCATTCCTGAAGGATTTGCCAGCTGGGATAATTGCGGGACTAGGATTGCTGGCCTTCGCGTGGGCAATCATCTCAAAACGCGACAAAAAATAGAAGCTCCAGCACGTCGCGCCGGATGCGCTCGGCGGAATTCGCTTCGCGGGGCGAGGCTTCCGTGACGTTTCTATGACTGTGTCCGGAGCACTCGTCGATCGGCAGAATTATCGTGCCGAGATAAGCGGGTTTGGGCCTGGCGTGGGAATCCGCGCGTCAGAAGCCGGTCGGAGTTCGGCGACAATTGTGTAACCGAGACGACGATCATGTACCCAACCAGCGATAAGAGCGGCGATTACCGCCGAAGCTATCCAGCAGTCGTATCGCCCGCAACGACAGGTCGCCGTATAACTCATCGGGACACTGTCATTCCGGTGATGTGCCATTGGGCGGACCCGGTTTGCAGGATCAGACAACCGTTTGGCTGCAGCGGGCGTGCTTCTGGCGCCACTTCGGGCCGGGGCCGCGCATGTAGTGCATCTCGGGTCGGTATGAAATCATCCAATCGCCAAACAGCGTCCGCCAAGTGGGCGTTAGAGCGCCCCATAGCCGGAATGGCATAGGAACGGTCGCGATCTTCGCTCTCATCCGGATTTGCATAGCCTGAGCTTTCAAATGCGAGCAGTTTGGGTGCTGGACGATTATTCAAGACGTAATGTGCCGTCACCTGAATTCAGTCTACCCTCAAAGGGTTAAATCGGCCCTACATTATGGGTGAATAATTCGTTCGGTTTCGTGCCGAAATCATCAAGCCGGCGCACGTGATCATGCTGCACCCATGATCCGTCCTCGAGTGAAAGCTGCGGAAAAGAACCGAGCTTGATCCCATGTCCGCCGTTCATTATGACGATGAACGCGTGCGCCGCATGCCGACGCGGACACCAAGTGCCGGAAGCGTTGCAGAATCCGGCGCAAAGCGGACAGTGAATACGACGCAAGCCGGACAGCTGGTGATGACCGCCAGTTAGCCCACTCTATTCGCCGTAGTCATCTTTTGTGAAGGCGCGGGGCGATGGTCACGCTGCCCCGGCCGGATTGACGGCAGGTGTTCGGCGGGACGCTTTG
>JAYUAJ010000226.1:0-10712 GCA_043741375.1 Hyphomicrobiaceae bacterium
GAGCGCGAAGTGGGCAGTCCAGGTCCCGGCGAAGTGGCCGTGGCCATCAAGCGCGGCGGCATCTGCGGCTCGGACCTGCACTACTACAACCACGGCGGCTTTGGCGTGGTGCGCCTGAAGGAACCGATGATCCTCGGCCACGAAGTCGCCGGTGAGGTTTCCGCACTTGGGACGGGCGTCACGGAATTGGCCGTGGGCGACCGCGTCGCCGTCAGCCCGAGCCGGCCCTGTGCAACGTGTACGTATTGCCAACAGGGCCTGCAGAACCACTGTCTGAACATGCGCTTTTATGGCAGCGCCATGCCGTTCCCGCACATCCAGGGCGCCTTCCGTGAGCAATTGGTCGCCGACGCCTCGCAGTGCCACAAAATCGCGCCAGGCATTCCGATAGAAATGGCCGCCTTCGCCGAGCCGTTCGCGGTGACGTTGCATGCCATCAACCGGGCGGGGCCGCTGACGGGACGGCGTGTGCTGATCACCGGCTGCGGCCCGATCGGCGCGCTGGCGATCATTTCCGCCCGCGCGCACGGCGCCCGCGAGATCGTTGCGACCGACGTGACGGAGTTTACGCTGTCTACCGCGCTTAAAGTCGGGGCGGATCGCACCGTGAACGTGGCCACGAACGCGGCCGGCATGGACTCCTACAAGACGAACAAGGGCGTCTTTGACATCATGATCGAAGCGTCCGGCAACGAGCGCGCGCTGCGGCTCGGGCTGGATGTGCTCCGCCCCCGCGGCATCCTCGTGCAACTGGGCCTCGGCGGCGAGATGCCCCTGCCGATGAACCAGGCCGTGGCCAAGGAGATCGACCTGCGCGGCTCCTTCCGTTTCCACGACGAATTCGCGCTGGCGGTCGATCTCATCAATCGCAAGCGCGTGGATCTTGCGCCGCTGCTCTCGGGCGTCGTGCCTTTGGCCGAGGCCGAGCGCGGTTTTCAGCTCGCCAACGACCGCAGCAAAGCCATGAAAGTTCAGATCGCCTTTTCCTGAAATGCAAAACCAACAATCGCGAGGAAATGCCCATGTTTCACGGACAACTGGACGGAACCGCCTTCGAAGCCCTCGATCCGCGCTTCAATGCGACATTCGTCGGCCATGCGCGCGTAGAACGGCTGTGGACTGGATCGCGCTGGAGCGAAGGGCCGGCGTGGTTCCCGGCGGCGCGGCATCTGATCTGGTCGGACATTCCCAACAACCGCATGATGAAATATGACGAATGCAGCGGATCGGTCAGCGTCTATCGTCAAGACTCGCACTATTCCAACGGCAATACGGTGGATCGCGAGGGGCGGCTGGTCACCTGCGAGCACCACGGCCGCCGCGTCAGCCGCACCGAGCATGACGGGCGCGTGGTCACACTCGCCGACAGTTTTAATGGCAAGAAGCTGAATTCTCCGAACGATCTCGTGGTGAAATCGGACGACTCGATCTGGTTCACCGATCCCGCTTACGGCATCGACATCGACTACGAGGGCGAGAAGCGGCCGATGGAGCAGGATGGCTGCCACGTCTACCGCATCGATTCCGTTTCGCGCGAGATCACGCGCGTCGCCAATGACTTCGTTCGTCCCAACGGCATCGCGTTTTCGCCGGACGAAAAACTGCTCTACATCGTCGACACCGGCGCGACCCACAAGGTGAACGGCCCCAAGCACATCCGCCGCTTCACCGTATCGTCCGATGGCAAATCACTTTCCGGTGGCGAGGTCTGGGCGACCAGCACTGCCGGCCTGTTCGACGGATTCAGGGTGGACACGGACGGCCGCATCTGGACCAGCGCCATGGACGGCGTGCATTGCTACCTGCCGGACGGCACGCTGATCGGAAAGATCCGCATCCCCGAGATCGTCTCCAACGTCGCCTGGGGCGGGGCCAGACTGAACCGGCTTTTTATTTGCGGAACGACGTCGCTGTACTCGGCCTATCTGGCGGTGAACGGCGTGCCGCAGGTGCGGGTGGTTTGATGTAAACCCGAGAAGGCGCCGCTTGCTCCTCCTCTCCCCCGCTTTACGGGGGAGAGGAGACCGCGTCTCGCTGGCGACCTTTGGGAGCCAAGAGCCACGCGGTCGGTGAGGGGCAGCCGCTTGCTCAGTCCCACTTGCCACCTGTACGGAGCTTGTGGCTGCCCCTCACCTGTCGCTGAGTCCTCGTGCTTCGCACTCGGGCGACATCCTCTCCCCCAAAAAATGGGGGAGAGGAGAAGGGCGCTTCGCGCTAAAACCGCTTCGGAATATGCGTGAATCTCTCACGCTTGACCGGTACCGGGGCTTTGGCCTTTGGCGGCGGCGGCAGATCCTTCCGCGCGGGCGCAACGGCGATTTCCGTCATTGTGCGGATCAGCACACGCACTGCCTTCAGCCGGGCGACGGGATCGGGCCACTCGGCCTTATAGACGAATTTCTGATCGGGCGTGACTTTGGCGCTGTCGGAATTCTCGTGGATGAACCAGAGCAGGCCTGCCGGGTTCGGAAAGCTCTTGGCGCGGAAGGCAATCGAAACACCCTTCGGCCCGGCGTCCACCTGCGCGATGTTGGCCTTGCGGCAGAGGCCCTTGATCTCCATCACTTCGAGCAGATAGCCGACTTCGTCCGGGAGCGGACCAAAACGGTCGACCAACTCGCCCGCGAAAGAATCGATGTCCTTTTTGTCTTCCAGATTCGACAGGCGGCGATAGAGCCCCAGCCGCAAATCGAGATCGGACACATAGGTTTCCGGAATGAGTACCGCCGTGCCGATGGCGATTTGCGGCGACCACTTTTCTTCCGCCTCGGCGCCGCCGCCGTCCTTCAGGTTGGCGATCGCCTCTTCCAGCATGGACTGATAGAGCTCGAACCCGACCTCGCGGATGTGGCCCGATTGCTCCTCACCCAGAAGATTGCCGGCGCCGCGCAAATCGAGATCGCGCGAGGCCAGCGCGAAGCCAGCCCCGAGCGTGTCGAGCGATTGCAGCACCTTCAGCCGCTTGTCCGCGCCTTCCGTCAGCGCCTTGGCCGCTGCCGTCGTGAAATAGGCGTAGGCGCGCGTCTTCGACCGGCCAACGCGGCCGCGCAATTGATAGAGCTGGGCAAGGCCGAACATATCGGCGCGGTGCACGATCAGCGTGTTGGCGGTTGGCACGTCGAGGCCGCTCTCCACGATCGAGGTTGAGAGCAACACGTCGTATTGACCATCGTAGAAACCGGTCATGATGTCTTCCAGCGCGCCCGCCCCCATCTGGCCGTGGGCGCGCGCCAGCCGCAGCTCGGGCGCCGCCTCCTGGATGAAGGTCGCGACCTCGTCGAGATCAGCGATGCGCGGGACGACGTAGAAGGTTTGGCCGCCGCGATAGCGCTCGCGCAACAGCGCCTCGCGCAGGATCATCGGATCGAACGGCGTGATGAAGGTGCGCACGGCCAGCCGGTCGATGGGCGGCGTGGTGATCAGCGACATTTCCCGCACGCCCGTAAGAGCGAGTTGCAGCGTGCGCGGGATCGGTGTTGCCGTCAGCGTCAGGACGTGCACGTCCTCACGCATCTCCTTTAAACGCTCCTTATGCTGAACGCCAAAATGCTGCTCCTCATCAATGATGATGAGGCCGAGATCCTTGAATTCAATATTTTTGCCGAGCAGCGCATGCGTGCCGACGACGATCTCGATCTTACCTTCCTTCAGGCCTTCCTTGGTTTGCGCAACATCCTTGGGCGACACCAGCCGCGAGGCTTGCGCGATGTTCACCGGCAGTCCTTTGAAGCGCTCCGTAAACGTCCTAAAATGCTGCCGGGCGAGCAGCGTGGTCGGCACCACGACGGCGACCTGCTTGCCGGCCATGACGGCGACGAAGGCGGCGCGTAGTGCCACCTCGGTCTTGCCGAAGCCGACGTCGCCGCACACCAGTCGGTCCATCGGCCGGCCGCTGGCGAGGTCGTCCACCACGGCGTCGATAGAGGCCTGCTGGTCCTCGGTCTCCTCATACGGGAACCGCGCGATAAATTCTTCGTACATACCTTCCGGCGGCTGCAGAACGGCGCCTTGGCGCACCATGCGGGCCGCCGCGATCTCAATCAGTTTGTCGGCGATGTCCAGCAGGCGCTGCTTCATGCGCGCCTTGCGGGCCTGCCAGGCCGCGCCGCCGAGCTTGTCGAGCTGCACGCCCTCGCTCTCGGAGCCGTAGCGGCTCAGGAGATCGATGTTTTCGACCGGCAGATAGAGTTTGTCGCCGCCATGATAATGCAGCTCCAGGCAATCATGCGGCGCGCCCGCGGCCGAAATGGTCGTCAGGCCATGGAACTTCCCGATGCCGTGATCGACATGCACGACGAGATCGCCGGGCGACAGCGTGGCCGCCTCCGACAGCACGTCGCTCGCCTTCTTGCCTTTGCGGCGTGGGCGGACCAAGCGGTCGCCCAAAATATCCTGTTCGGCGATGATGGCGAAGTCAGGCGCCTCGATGCCGTGCTCCATGCCGAGCACGATGAAGCTGGTGACGCCCTTGGGTTGCTTCAGCGCCTCGGCCCAGTTCTCCACCTTCACGATGTGCTCGAGGCCGTGCTCGGTGAGCAGATGCGCCAGCCGCTCGCGCGCGCCATTGGTCCAGGCGGCGATCACGGTGCGGCGGTGCTGGCCCTGCAGCCATTTTACATGCGCGGTAACGGCGTCAAACACGTTCGCCGTTTCGGCCTGCCGCTCGCCCGCGAAGTTCCGCCCGATTTTTCCGCGCATAGAGACCGGGGGAGTGGCGCCCGCCGGCGTTGCGATTTCAAACGGCGAGAAGCGGCGCACGGGACGGCTCGCCAGCGCGGCGCGCCACTCCTTTTCGGAGAGATACATTTCTTCGGCCGGCGCCGGGTTGTAAGGCGGCGCGCCGAACGTCGAGGTTTCCAGCGCCTGTTTGCGCGCCTCATAATGATCCGTGACCTGCTCAAAGCGCAGGCGGATCGCGTCCTCGGTCTGGTGGTCGAGGCAGAGCGTGGCCCCGGGTACGTAGTCAAAAAGAGTTTCCAGGCCGTCGTGGAACAGCGGCAGCCAGTGCTCCATGCCCTGATAGCGGGCGCCGGCAGACACGCTGTCGTAAAGCGCATCGTCCGTAGTCGCGGCGCCGAACAGTTCGAGATACCGGCTGCGGAAACGCTTGACCGCATCCGGCCCAAAGGCGACTTCGCTGATCGGCAACAGCGACAGGCGCTGAATGGCTGTGGTCGTCCTTTGCGAGGCGGCGTCGAACGGTTTTAGGCTTTCCAGCGTATCGCCGAAAAAATCGAGTCGGACCGGATTGATGCGGCCGGGCGGGAAGAGATCGAGAATTCCACCGCGCACCGCATATTCGCCGTGTTCCATCACCGTCGAGGTGCGCCGGTAGCCGGCGTGCTCCAGCCGGAAGATCAGATCGTGCATGTCCAGCCGCATGCCGGGCGCGAGGTTCTTGATCGAGGCCTTCATGAAAGCGCGCGGCGGCACGCGTTGCAGCATGGCGTTGACGGTGGTGAGCACGACGAGCGGCCCCGGCTTGGCGCCAACCGCGAGCCGGGCGAGCGCGCTGACGCGGCGGGCGACCAGCTCGGGATTGGGGGAGACCCGGTCGTAGGGCACGCAATCCCAGGCCGGAAAGGCGGTGACGGTGACGTCGGGGGCGAAGAATTTCAGGCCCTGCTCGAGGGCTTCCAGCCGGCGGTCGTCGCGCGCGACGTACAGCACGGGCGCGGGGTCGGAGGTACCGGGGATCGGCTCCTGCGCCATGCCGCCGAGCACAAGCGCATCGAGTCCTTCGGGGACGCCGGTGAGGAGCAGGTCTTTGGGGCGGGGGTCGGTGAGGGTGGTGGTCATTGTGACTAAATCGTTGTTTTGCGCCCGATTGTCAAAAATGCGGGCTGCTTTCCCTCTCCCCTTCGCGCTCTTCTTTGCGCGAAGGGAGAGGAGACCGCGTCTCCTGCGCGGAGGCGCAAAACGAAAATGGGCAGGCGCCTTTTTGCGCCTAGAGCCACGCGGTCGGTGAGGGGCAGCAGCTGGCACGGAAGATCGTGCAACTAGGTGCAAGCTGCGAGATCGTCTCCGCTGCTGTCCCTCATCCGGCGCTCATTTGCTTTTGCGCCTCCGCGCAGGGGCGCCTTCTCCCCCTGAAGACGGGGGAGAAGGAAGATCACTCCGACGCGCCCCAAATCTTGGCCAGCAGGCCTTCGCAATTGTCGGCCATCGCGGCTTGGTCTTTCTTCTGCTGCGCGGTCTTGCAGGCCTCCGCCTTGATGAGCTTTTGTTGCGACTTGGAGCGGGCCTTTACGGCCTCAGGGTCCTGCGGCAGGCTGGCGGAAACGGCGGCGGCGACCTTGTCGCCCGATCCCGGTTGCGGCAGCGCAGCCATCGGCGGGGGCACGACGAGGCCCGGCCGCTCGACCATACGGGTGTCTTTTTTCGCGGCGCCGAGACCGGAAACGCTGCCGACCGTATCGAGCAGCTTGCTGTTGACCTCGATGCCGTCGGCGCAACCGGCCAGCAGCGCGGCGATCGCCAGCGCGGACAGGACCGAAAATGGTTTTATCGTCGCCATGCTCACCCAACCCCCGGCGGGCCCAGAAATGGACCTAACCACAAGCGGCTAAAGGCTATTTGCGGCCTTTTTCCGATTCCCCACCAGCGACTCATACAGGAGACCGATCACCCCGGCAACGATGGCCACGTCAGCGATGTTGAAGACATACCACTGAAATCCGTTGGCATGCAGCGAGATGAAGTCGACCACGCCGCCGCGCCAGGGCCGGTCGATGGCGTTGCCGATGGCGCCGCCCAGGATGAGGCCGAGTGCGATGGCGGCGAGGCGCGGCGTGCCGCGGGCGAGCCAGACCACAATGCCGATCGAGACGGCGATGGCGATGGCGGTGAGGATGAGTTGGCCGAGCGCGCCGTTCATCTCAAACAGGGAATAGCTGATGCCTGGGTTGCGCTGGTTAACGATGGCGACGAATGGTCCGGCATCTATGCGGTGGCCCTCGGCGACGCCGGAAAAGGCGAGCAGCCAATACTTGCTGGCCTGATCGAGCACGGCGACGACGGCCGCCAAGGCTAGGCCGGTGCGGAGGTGGTTGGTGGTGGGGTCAGCCATGAGAGGTTCCCTCGCGAACGGCGCAAGTCGCGACAGCCGCTGTGGCTACCATCTGCGTACAGCCCCGAGCCGCAACCCCCTCATCCGCCCTTCGGGCACCTTCTCCCCACGGGAGAAGGTGGTGGAGCTGCGGGGCCTGTGGGTGGTTGAGGGTGTGACGTCGCTTTATCGGCGCCTGTGTTTCCCATGTCTGAGCATCCAGGCGCGAGGCGCGCTCCTGCCTTCTCCCACGGGGAGAAGGTGGCGCGCAGCGACGGATGAGGTGACAGGGGGTGCAGGCGCCCGCCGCCGGTGCGGCACACTCCGCTGTCGGCAGTCTCATCAGCACGGCGCCCGGGGTCATACGAACAATCCGCTCACTTCCCATGCCGCGCATCCCATTGGCGGGCGGCTTTGGCGTCGCGGGCCGAGAGGGTCGGATAGTCTTTGTCCGTGCCGACGTCCTCAGTGATGCGCCACGAGCGCTCGCACTTCTTGCCCTTGGCCAGCGCCACCACCACGCCGACATGGCGCGCTTCGTCGTGACGGAACGCGCCCTCGGGGATTGCTCCCACTTTCAGCTCGGCGCCCGAGGTGATGCACAATTCGGCAAGGTCGATGCCCTTCAGGTAGGCTGCGATCTCGGGGTCGTCGATGGTGACAACCGGGGCGGCTTCCAGGCTGGAGCCGATGCGTTTGGCGGCGCGTTCGAGTTCCAGCGCGCCCGTGACAGCTTTGCGAATTGTGCGGACGCCCTCCCACTTTTCGGCGAGCTTCTTGTCCGTCCAGGTATTTGGGATTTCCGGCGCGGTCTGATAATGCACGCTGTCCGTATCCGAGGGATGGCGCGCGAGCCAGGTCTCTTCCGCCGTGAAGCACAGCATCGGCGCGAGCCAGATCGTGAGGCAGTCGAGGATGCGGTCGAGCACGGTCAAACAAGCCTGGCGGTCGGCCGAATCTTCCGGCTCGCAATAGAGCGTGTCCTTGCGGATGTCGAAATAGAACGCCGACAGATCAACGATGCAGAAGTTCGAGAGCGCCTGGAACACGCGCTTGAAATCATAGGCGGCGTAGCCCTCGCGCACCACGGTATTGAGCTCGGCCAGCATGTGCAGCATGAGCCGTTCCAGCTCGGGCAGCTTTTTGTGTTCGACCTTTTTGGCCTGATCATAGTGAGCGAGATTACCCAGCAGCCAGCGCCATGTGATCCGGATTTTGCGATAGCTCTCGGCGTTGGCTTTTAAAATGTCCTTGCCGATGCGCAGGTCTTCCGAATAGTCCGACGACATGACCCAGAGTCGCAGAATATCGGCGCCGTAGGTTTTCATGACGTCCTGCGGCGTCACGGTGTTGCCGAGCGATTTCGACATTTTCCGGCCGTCCTCGGCCATGACAAAGCCGTGCGTGAGCACCTGATCGTAGGGCGCCCGGCCGCGCGTGCCGCAGCTTTCCAAGAGCGAGGAATGGAACCAGCCGCGATGCTGGTCCGAGCCTTCCAGGTAGAGGTCGGCGGGCCATTTCAGGTCGGGGCGCTGTTCGAGGCAGAAGGCGTGCGTGCAGCCGGACTCGAACCAGACGTCGAGAATGTCGTCCACCTTCTGCCAGTCGACCGGTTGGTCGACGAGGCCCTTGAGATAGGCTTCGGCGGCGCCCGGTTTGTACCAGGCGTCGGCGCCGTCCTTGGTGAACGAGTCCGTGATGCGCTTGATCAGTTCGGCCGAGTGTTTCCACTTGGCGTTCGGAATGACCTCCAGCGTCTCCTTGTGGAAGAACACGGCTATAGGCACGCCCCAGGCGCGCTGGCGCGACAGCACCCAGTCCGGCTTAGCCTCGATCATGCCGCGCAGCCGGTTCTGGCCCGCGGGCGGGGAGAAGGTGGTGTCGTCGATGGCCTTTAGGGCGAGGTCGCGCAGGGTCTTACCCCCTCCCGTGCTTACGGGGAGAGGGTTGGGGTGAGGGGCGGCGGCTTGCTCGAAGCCGGCAACCGACGTTTTCTTGGTTGAGCCCGGCGAGGTTTTGGCTGCCAGCACGGTTTGCTGCCGCCCCTCACCCTGACCCTCTCCCCGTGAAGAACGGGGCGAGGGGACGCTGCCGGCGCCGCCTGCGCCCAGCCCGAACCCCCGGTCCATGGCAATGAACCATTGGGGCGTGTTGCGGAAGATCACCGGCTTCTTGGAGCGCCAGGAATGCGGGTACTGATGTTTCAGCCGCCCGCGCGCGATGAGGGCGCCCGCCTCGGCCAGCGCCTTGATGACGGCGTCGTTGGCGTCGCCCTTGTCGCCCTTGTCGGTGAGCACGCGCTTGCCCTCAAAACCGGGGGCTTCTTTGGTGAGCACGCCGTTCTCGTCCACCGTGAAGGGGATGCGGGTGTCGATCTTGCGCTTTTCCAGTTCGGCCGAATGCGCCATCCAGACTTCGAAGTCGTCGGTGCCGTGACTGGGCGCGGTGTGCACGAAGCCCGTGCCGGTGTCGTCGGTGACATGGTCGCCAGCGAGCAGGGGGACGGGGAAGGCGTAGTGACTGCCGCCAATAGGATGGTGGCATACCAGCATCGCCAACTCCTCCACGCCAACTGCGTCAAGCTTTTCAAAGCCGTCAGCTTCGATTTTTGCACTCTTCATCACAGCAGAGGCGAGCTTGTCTGCGACGATGTACTGATCGCCCACCTTCGCCCAATTCCCATCCGCCGCCTTTGTCACTTCGAAAAGGCCATAAGCAATTTTCGGAGAGAACGCGATGGCGCGATTGCCGGGGATTGTCCAAGGCGTCGTTGTCCAAATCACGATGCTAGCGTGCTGATACTTGGCACGCGTTTTGGCCCAAACTGGCATCGATTTTCCGGGTTTGTCGGGCGAGCCGAGAGGGGCAATCAAATTCGGCCCCTGCACCGGAAACTTCACAAAAATCGTGTCGCTCTGATAGTCCTGGTACTCCACTTCCGCCTCGGCCAGCGCGGTCTTCTCGACCACGCTCCACATCACCGGCTTGGACCCGCGGTACAGCAGCCCGTTCATGGCGAACTTCATCAGCTCGGCGGCGATATGTGCTTCGGCCTCGTGCGTCATGGTCATATAGGGGTGCCACCAGTCCCCCTCGACGCCGAGGCGCATGAATTCTTCGCGCTGCACGTTCAGCCAATGCTGCGCGAACTCGCGGCACTCCTTGCGGAATTCGAGGATGCCGACCTTGTCCTTGTCCTTGCCGGCCTCGCGGTACTTCTCCTCGATCTTCCATTCGATCGGCAGGCCGTGACAGTCCCAGCCGGGAACGTAGTTGGCGTCCTTGCCGAGCATCTGCTGGCTACGCACCACCACGTCCTTCAAAATCTTGTTGAGGCCGGTGCCGATGTGGATGTTGCCGTTGGCGTAGGGCGGCCCATCGTGCAGCACGAATTTTTCGCGGCCCTTGGACTGCGCGCGCTGCGTCTGAAACACTTTTAGCGCCTGCCAGCGCTTGACCCATTCGGGCTCACGCTCTGGCAAGCCGGCTTTCATGGGAAAATCGGTTTTGGGCAGGAACAGCGTTTCGGACCAATCGCGCGCAGCTTGGGGCGGCTCGTCAGCTGTCGCAGGACCCTTGGTCGCTGCCTGGGGCGCTTCGGCGGTCGGCTTCTTGGTCATCGGATGTCCGGCAAAAGCATGAGTGCTGATTTGCCGGAGTGTGT
>JAYUAJ010000227.1:0-4622 GCA_043741375.1 Hyphomicrobiaceae bacterium
CCCCCCCCGTCGGGACAGGACGGCCAGCGTTGAGAATGGCGTTGCGGCGCCTCATCGGATATCATAATGATATCCCAACAGGAGTGATCCACAATGCAAGTCCGCGTTTCCCGCTGGGGCAATAGCCTCGCCGTACGGCTCCCCAAACAGCTCGCCGAACAGCTCCGGCTGGCTGAAGGCCAGACTGTTGACATCACGGCCGAAGGCTCAGTGCTTGCGCTTCGGCCGACAGCGGCGCCAGCCTACCATAAGTACGACCGGAATGATCTCATCAACCAGATGGATCCCGGCAACCCCGAAGAGTCGTTCGATGACGGCCCCATGGGCAAGGAACAGCTGTAATGCCGGTTCCCGACGAAGGCGATCTGGTCTGGCTCAACTTCAACCCGCAGGCTGACCATGAACAGGCTGGCAAGCGACCCGGCATCGTGTTGTCGCCGGCCAGTTATCACAAGCGCAGCAACTATGCGGTCGTCTGCCCCATCACGACCAACTTGAAGCCATATCCGTACAAGGTGGTGCTGCCTGCCGGGCTCGCTATCGTTGGCGCCGTGCTGGCCGATCAGGTGAAATCGATTGACCGGGCCGCCCGCGACTTGAAAGTTGTTGGCAAGGCTCCGCCTGATGTGCTCAACGAAGTGCGCTCGCGGCTGGCCTCGCTGATCATGCCAGGCATCATTCCGTGAACCCCATTTCTAGATTGCATTCATCCTAACCAAAGTGAGCACACTCCCATGCGCGTTTACTACGACCGCGACGCCGACCTTAACCTGATCAAGGGCAAGAAGGTCGCCATCATCGGCTATGGCAGCCAGGGGCACGCGCATGCGCTGAACCTGCGCGATTCCGGCGCCAAAGATCTGGTGGTTGCGTTGCGCAAGGGCTCGGCCGGCGTCAAGAAGGCCGAGGGCGAAAAACTCAAGACCATGGAAGTGAAGGCCGCCGCCAAGTGGGCCGACATCATGATGATGCTGACGCCCGACGAGCTGCAAGCCGACATCTATCGCAATGATCTGCATGACAACATGAAGGACGGCGCGGCGCTGCTGTTTGCGCACGGCCTCAACATCCATTTCAATCTCATTGAACCGCGCAAGGACCTCGACATTCTGATGGTCGCGCCAAAAGGGCCCGGCCATACGGTGCGTTCGGAATACCAGAAGGGCGGCGGCGTGCCGTGCCTGATGGCGATCCATCAGAACGCATCGGGCAATGGCCATGACCTGTGCCTCAGCTACGCCAGCGCCATCGGCGGCGGCCGCGCCGGCATCATCGAGACCAACTTTCGCGAGGAATGCGAGACCGACCTGTTCGGCGAGCAAGTCGTGCTGTGCGGCGGCCTGGTCGAGCTGATCCGCGCCGGCTACGAAACCTTGGTCGAGGCTGGTTACGCGCCCGAAATGGCCTATTTCGAATGCCTCCACGAAGTGAAGCTGATCGTCGACCTGATTTATGAAGGCGGCATCGCCAACATGAACTACTCAATCTCGAACACCGCCGAATATGGCGAATACGTCACCGGCCCGCGCATCATCACGGCCGAGACCAAGGCCGAGATGAAGAAGGTTCTGGCCGACATTCAGCAGGGCCGCTTTACGCGCGACTGGATGCTGGAGAACAAGGTCAACCAGACCAGCTTCAAGGCCATGCGCGCCGCCTCGGCCGCGCATCCGATCGAGGACGTGGGCGCCAAGCTGCGCGCCATGATGCCCTGGATCGCCAAGAACAAGATGGTCGATAAGGCCAAGAACTAAGGTATTCTGCATTGCGCATTCCCTTTGACGGAATGCCAGGATTTGGATAAAGGTTAGCGGCCGCGTGATCAGGAGCTTCGCGTCGAGGCCGACCGAACGGCTGTTCCGGAACGAGTACGTGTCCGCGTTCCAGTCCATCGAACGGCAGGCAAGGCGGAAACTGCTGCTGATCAACGCTGCGCTGACGCTCGATGATCTTCGGATGCCTCCGGGAAATCATCTTGAGGCATTGAAGGGAGAGCGAAAGGGCCAGCACTCGATCCGCATCAACAAGCAGTGGCGCATCTGCTTCCGCTGGACGAACGGAGATGCGTACGAAGTCGAGATCGTCGACTATCATTGAGGTTCAAGAACGATGGCCAGGAAACTTGAGCCGATTCCGCCGGGCGAAATCCTGCTTGAGGAATTTTTGGTCCCGTTGGGCATCAGCCAAAATCAGCTCGCGCGGGACATCGACGTCCCGGTGAGCCGTATTGCTGCGATCATTGCCGGCCGCCGGTCAATAACCGCCGATACTGCGCTGCGGTTTGGCGTTTATTTTGGCACGAACGCCGAAATGTGGCTGCGTCTGCAGAACGTGTTTGACTTGCAGTCTGCCGAGAACTCGGGCTGGACCGCAACCAAGGCGCGAATCCGTGCCCATGGCCGCACAGCCGACGCGACTCCGGCCGGTTGACCGCGGCAGGCCGTCGTGCGCTAGCGCTTCAACATGTTGCGGATGACCGATCCGAGGATGCGGAAGGCGAACGGTACGGCGGCGCGTATCGCCGTTTTTTCGACCACCTCAACGGTGGACTGCCGGTTCGACGTGCGCGCTGGCGCCGAGGCACGCTGATAAGGCGCGCCCGGAGCGCTCGATGCGCCAGTGGCGTTGCGTCCAGAGCCGCCCCACCAGGAGCCGCCGCTGGAACCAGCTTCAACTGGAGCCGCCGAAGCCGGCTGACTCGCAGCGCCGCCGCCCGCCGCCCTCTGCTCGTACTTACCCAGGATCGGGCTGTCGGCCAGCACGTTGTTGCGCTCGGCTTCCGTGATCGGCCCGACCCGGCCCGACGGCGGGCGGATCAGCGTGCGTTCGACCATCTCGGGCGTGCCCTTGCCTTCCAGCATCGAGACCAGCGCCTCGCCGACTGCCAGTTCCATGATGACGCGCGCGGTATCGATCTTGGGGTTGGGACGGAATGTTTCGGCGGCGGCGCGCACGGCCTTCTGCTCGCGCGGCGTGAAGGCGCGCAAGGCATGTTGCACGCGGTTGCCGAGCTGGCCGGACACGGTGTCGGGCACGTCGAGCGGGTTCTGCGTGACGTAATAGATGCCGACGCCCTTGGAGCGGATCAGGCGCGTCAGCTGCTCAATCTTTTCCATCAACGCAGGCGGCGCCTGGTCGAACAGCAGATGGGCTTCGTCGAAGAAGAAGCAGAGTTTGGGCTTGGCGAGATCGCCGACTTCAGGGAGCTTGGTGAACAGCTCGCTCATCAGCCAGAACAGGAACACGGCATAGAGCCGGGGAGACTGCATCAGCTTGTCGGCCATCAGCACGTTGATATAGCCGCGGCCTTGGGCGTCGACTTTCATGAAGTCGTTGATGTCGAGCGCTGGCTGGCCAAAGAAGTTCTGCCCGCCCTGCTGCTCCAGCACCAGGAGCTGGCGCTGCACCGCACCCACCGAGGCCTTCGCGACATTGCCGTATTTGGCCGAAATCTCGTCCGCGCGGTTGCTGACATTGTTCATCAGCGCGCGCAAATCGTCGAGATCGTTCAGCGCCAGCTTCTCATCGTCCGAGACGCGGAAGCAGATGTTGATGACGCCTTCTTGGACATCATTCAGATCTAGCAGCCGCGAGACGATCAGGGGACCCATGGACTTGATGGTGGCGCGGATCGGGTGCCCGGCCTCGCCATAGAGGTCCCAGAACATCGAGGGGAATTGTTCGTGCTTATAGTCGGTAAGGCCAATCTGGGTGGCGCGCGCCTCCAGGAAGTCGCGCGGCACGCCCATCTGGGAAATGCCAGAGAGATCGCCCTTGATGTCGGCGCAGAACACCGGCACGCCGATACGGGAGAGCCCCTCGGCCAACACCTGCAGCGTCACCGTCTTGCCGGTGCCAGTCGCGCCCGTGATGAGGCCGTGACGGTTGGCCAGGCGCGGATCGAGAAACTCGTCCTTCTCGCTCTTGCCAATATAAACCATTTCACCGGCAGCCATGGCGTCCCCCAGCTCAAACAATACCCTCAGCCGCGAATATGCCTCCGCGACTCAAGTTGCTAAGCCACCCTATGCACGCAGTAACTCAATTTGCAATTGTCTCTCCCCGATCTCCCCATCTCTGGGATTATGCTCTAGACTGACTGTGTTCGATTCGGCTGCTTGAGGCTTCACAGCGGCGCATTCAGTTGGGATGCGCACGGCAATTGGGCAGCGCACCAACCGCATTTTCCCAAGGCGAGCAAGGGTCACTGCTATGAGCTACAAGATCGAAACCATCGAAGGCGTCGCCAAGGTTTTTGGCGACAAGTTGAGGGCCGCTGGCATCAAGTCGACCGGCCAACTGCTGGAGCGCGGCAAGACGCCCAAAGGCCGCAAGGAGGTCGCCTCGGCCACCGGCATCACCGAGACGCTGGTGCTGAAATGGACCAACATGTGCGACCTGATGCGCATCAAGGGCGTCGGCGAGGAATACTCCGAACTGCTCGAAAAAGCCGGCGTGGACACCGTCAAAGAGCTGAAAATGCGGGTTCCGGCCAACCTGCACAAGGCCATGAAGGACGCCAACGACAAGAGCAAGCTGGTGCGCCAGTTGCCCGGCCTGAAGCAGGTGGAAAACTGGGTCGCGCAGGCCAAAACCATGCCAGCGGCGATGGAATACTGACG
>JAYUAJ010000228.1:0-4621 GCA_043741375.1 Hyphomicrobiaceae bacterium
TAGCGTGCCCGGCTATCTGTTTGCCCAGATCGTCGGCGCGGTCGCAGCCGGGTTCGTCTGGTTCGTGATCGCCAGCGCCCATACCGGGGCGGGTCCGGCTGATCTCGGCACCTTTGGGGCCAACGGCTATGGCGTGGCCTCGCCCGGACACTTCGCCTTTGCAGCCGTCGCGCTGGCCGAAGCCCTGGCAACGGCTCTGCTGGTGATCGTGTTCGCGGGCGCAACCTCGCGTCACGCCGCCAGCATCATGGCGCCGATCGCGGTTGGATCGGGCCTGGCGGCCTTGATGCTGCTTATGTTGCCGATCGACAACGGCGGCCTCAATCCGGCCCGCTCGACGGCTTCGGCCCTGTTGGGCGGCCCAATCGCAATCGCCCAGCTCTGGCTGTTCTGGGCTGCGCCGATCGTCGGGGCAGTCGTCGGCGGCCTTATCTCCCGGATCGTCACGCCGGTGGATTGACGGCGTTTTTGACTTCCGGGCGCGATGCCTTTCTGACACATCATATAGCGGAAGGTACGCTGGCGACTTGGCACGGCCTCGCGCCTCGTTGCAACACGCCCGCGGTCATGCTTGGAAGAGCTTGGCTGCACAAAGCATTTGAGGGCTGAGTGCTATGATGACGGTTCGAAGCGGGCTGCTTGCGGTTTTTGCTCTGGTTGGTCTGATGTCGCTCCCGGCCATGGCGGTAACGCCGCCGTCGGACATCGCAGGGGCGGTGGCGCCCCAGGTCGTCGGTATCGTCTCGGGGGGAACCTGGGAGGACGGTGGGAAAAAGGGGTACTATCGGGCCATACTGATTGCGCCCGCCGACGCCAACTCCGGCGCCCAGATCTTTCTGCAATGGATGACCGCTGCCGATCAAAGCAACGGCGGCGTACCGGCTATCGCCAAGGCTGTGGTGGTGCAGGAAGTGGCGGACCAGAAGATGCTTGACGCCAATTTGAGCATGGAATTCGAGAAGCCGAACGAATTCATACTCTACGTCGAACCGTCGGATCCGAGCAAGGCCGCCACCCAAAGTCTGACCGTGACAGCAACCGCCCCGGGCAAATATACCGCCATCAAAGGGCCGCTACCCGAATAGCCAGTTGCGCACCCGCGACTTTCGGGCCCATGGACATCAACAGATTGCGACACGCAGGGCACGCTATGGTTGTTGCGCGCCATGGCCATACGCGCTAAGGCCACGCTGTTGCATGGCTGCTTCAGCCAGTGATTTTACGCAATGATTTTGAACTGTTTGCACGAGAGACCGCTTGTCAGAGACAACCCAAGGCTTTTCCAATCTGGGCCTGAGCCCCAAAGTGCTCGAAGCCATCGCCGCCGCTGGCTACACGACACCGACGCCGATCCAGGCCCAAGCCATTCCCGACGCCGTCGCCGGCAAAGATGTGCTGGGTATTGCCCAGACCGGCACCGGCAAGACCGCCAGCTATGTGCTGCCCATGCTGACGCGCCTTGAGCAGGGCCGGGCCAGAGCGCGCATGCCGCGCTCGTTGATTCTTTGCCCGACGCGAGAGTTGGCGGCGCAAGTCGCGGAAAACTTCGAGAAATACGGCAGCCAGCACAAACTGAACATGGCGTTGCTTATCGGCGGCGTGTCGTTTGACGAACAGAACCGCAAACTCGACCGCGGCGTGGACGTTCTCATTGCGACGCCTGGCCGCCTGCTGGACCAATTCCAGCGCGGAAAAATTCTGATGACCGGCGTCGACATCCTTGTCATCGACGAAGCCGACCGCATGCTGGACATGGGCTTCATCCCCGATATTGAGCGCATCTGCGGATTGCTGCCCGCTAAGAAGCAGACGCTGTTCTTCTCGGCCACCATGCCGCCGGAAATTCAACGCCTGGTCGACCGCTTCCTGAAGTCGCCGACACGTGTGGAGGTTGCCCCGCAAGCCACCGCCGCAAGCACGATAACGCAGCGCTTCCGGTTCGTGGAAGGCGGCGATTGGGAAAAGCGCGAGGCTTTGCGCGCCCTGATCCGCGACAGCGAAGTCAAGAACGCCATCATCTTCTGCAACCGCAAGCGCGACGTGGATGTGCTTCACAAGTCGCTGATCAAGCACGGTTTCAATGCCGGCTGTCTGCATGGCGACATGGAGCAGCATACCCGCACCGCGACCCTCGACGGGTTCCGGTCCGGCGCGATCACGCTGCTGGCGGCCAGCGACGTCGCGGCACGCGGCCTCGACATTCCCGACGTCAGCCATGTGTTCAATTTCGACGTGCCGATCCATGCCGAAGACTATGTTCACCGCATTGGCCGCACCGGCCGGGCGGGCAAGCTCGGCGCCTCATTCTCGCTGGTGACGGATCATGACATCCGCGCACTGCGCGAGATCGAGAAGATGATCGGGGCAGCGGTGGAGTGGATCGGCAACCCACCCCCCGAAGATGCGGGAAGCAAGACACGCCTGCGCGGCGCGCGCCGCGGCGGCACTGCTGTCGGTGAACGGCGCGGTCCGCCGGCACGCGGTGGCCGGACGCGCGATCCGCGGCGACGCGAGCGCGAAGACCACAAGCCTGCCGAGGTTGTTGCCGAAGCGCCCGTTGCGGTCTTGGAGACCGCTGCAGCAGCTGTAGAGACGGAAACGGTATCGGTTGTGCAGCGTCCCCAGCGTGCCGAAGGCGAGCGTCGCGAGCGCCCTGCCAGCTTGCGCTCCCGCTCCAGGCGCGGCCGCGACGGGGCCGAGCGTCCTCCACGTGATACGGCGGACCGGCCCCCGCGCGACAGCGCAGAACGCCCAGTACGCGACAGCGCAGAACGGCCGCCACGCGACAGCGCAGAACGCCCAGCACGCGACAGCGCAGAACGGCCGGCACGTGATGCCGAGCGCGCGCCAGCCCCGGTTCGCGCGGAGCGCGAGCGGCCACAGCGCGAACCGCGTCGCGAACGCCCTGCGCCGCCGCCGCGCGACGAGCCTGGCTTTGGCCAGCCGTCCTTGGACAGCCGCCCCGAGCGCCCTGCCCGCCCAGCGCGAGGTGACCGTGGCGACCGCCCACATCGCCGCGACCGCGACGACGGCCCGCCCGTGGTTGGCCTTGGCGATCACATGCCGGACTTCCTGAAGCGGCCGGTCAAGTAACCAACCGGCCTTAAGCGTCGGCTTGCACTATCGTCGCGAACTTATCATTGTCGCGCCCCAAATAGGGCCGAACGAGAGGTTTTATGGCCAAAGAAGAACTGTTGGAGTTTCCGGGTACAGTCGTCGAACTGCTGCCCAACGCCACGTTCCGCGTAAAGCTGGACCAGGGGCACGAAATCGTTGCGCACACGGCCGGCCGCATGCGCAAGAACCGCATCCGCGTGCTGGCGGGCGACAAGGTGCAGGTGGAGATGACGCCGTATGACCTCACCAAAGGCCGCATCACTTATCGCTTTAAGTAGACTGTCAATTCTCGGCAAACTGGGATGGCCGTTCGGGCCGTCCACACCTGGCGAAGAGACAACGCCGCTCAGGCTGCGCTGGAAGACGCCCAGTCTGCGCACCGAACAGGCGGCGGCAGCACTCGCCCAGCGCAAAGCCGGCATCCGGCCCAAGCTAGTGCTTGCCAGCGCCTCACCGCGCCGCCTGCAGCTGCTCGGCCAAGTCGGCATCGAGCCGGATGCGCTCAGGCCTACGGCGATCGATGAAACCCCGCTGAAAGGTGAGCTGCCGCGCCGTTATGCTTTGCGTGTCGCGCTCGACAAGGCCATTGCCGCCCGCGATATGCTCGCCAACGATCCCGATTTGGCCAACGCCTTCGTGCTCGCAGCCGATACTGTGGTTGCCTACAACCGGCGCATTCTCGTCAAGCCGGCGTCAGTGGAAGAAGAGATCGCCACTCTGCGGTTGCTGTCAGGCCGCCAGCACAAAGTCTATACCGCCATCCAGCTGATCCGCCCCGATGACAAGGTGCGCAGCAAGATCGTCGTGACCAAGGTGCGCTTCAAGCGGCTGAGCAACGCCGAAATGGACAGCTACATCGCCTCGCGCGAATGGAAGGACAAAGCTGGTGGCTACGCCATCCAGGGCATCGCGGCGGCGTTCGCGCGGAAAATCACCGGTTCCTACACGAATGTGGTCGGGTTGCCGCTGCACGAGGTGGTGCAGCTGCTGACCGCCGAGGGTTTTCCGGTGCACTACAACTGGCTGCGCTTCAGCGATCACAGCGGAGCATAATCCGTGGCAAAGTCCAAAGGTTGCCCCGAATGCGGCGACGAGGTTGCTACCGAATTCCGCCCATTCTGCTCCAAACGCTGTGCCGACGTCGATCTCGGCCGCTGGCTGACCGGGGCGTATGCGATCCCGGCTACTGAGGTGGTTGAGGACGGGGACGAGGACGAGGCGGCGCCTCCGCCGGAGCGGCATTGAGGCAAGGCGAACGCGGGCCGGTACGGCGGGGCTGGAAAGGTTTTTGACGTATGACCGACACACCGCAAGGCAGTCCACCCGTCGTAGAGGCAAAACCTTCTGGCGATGATGGGCCAAATCTAACGCTTCGCGCTTTGCAGCAGCGAATCAGGCAGCAGGAGATACTCTCGGAACTGGGAGTTACAGCGCTTCAGGGGGCCACGTTCGACCAGCTATTGAATGATACGGCGCGCCTCACGGCCGAAGGGCTCAAAGCGGA
>JAYUAJ010000229.1:0-4614 GCA_043741375.1 Hyphomicrobiaceae bacterium
ATCCTCGCGAAAACCTTTTCTCGTCAGCATGCTCACCGTCGCCTCAAAGTCATCGACCCGGATGGCGAAATGCGTGTCGGCGCTGTCGATCTTGGTTGAGCGCCGGAACGTCCCGCCGGGATTGTCGATGAGATGGATCTGGCAAGCCCCGAATTCGAACCAGGCGCCGCTGGTCGAGAACGCCGGCCGAGGCACCTGCTTCAACTCGAACACATCGCGGTAGAACGCGATCGATAGGTCAAGGTTGGCGGTGACCAGGGACACGTGCTGAAGGAAGATCATGGGGGTTCCCTGTTTTGCATGGTGCGCGGAACCATAGCACGCTACGGGTTCGCGGGAAGCTGCCGAAGGCTTACTGAGCCGAGTCCGTCTGCAACCCGATCGCCGTCCCGCCGTCAGCGGGCTTTTTGCCAAGGAGCCCGCCCAGCAAATCGCCGATGGCCTTGCCTTCTTTGCTGTTGGCGAGCTTCGTCACGGCCTCTTGCACCTTGTCGCCACCCTTGACTTTGGCCAGCGCCTGTTTGACGGCGTTTACCGCCGCTCCGGGGCTTTTGGCGATCTCGCCGAGGTCCAGCGAGAGGTTCGGCTTGGCCCAGGGGCCGGTGACGTGCACGGGAATGGCAAGCGCGCTGCCGGTGGAGGCGGTGGTGTCGGGGGCTTGGGCTTCGGCCAGGATGGCGGGCCGTAGCGTGTAGTCCAGCAACCGCGAGGGCAGGAAGACTTTGCCGGCGCCGGTCAGGCGGAGCGACGGGCTCACCAGGTTGAGGTCGTCGCTGGCCAGCACGCCATTGGTGGTGGTGGCTGAAGCCGTCAGGGAACTGAAGGCCGTCTTGGTGGCGGGGTCGTCCTTCAGGCCGCCGAGATTGCCGGCTTGCAGGTTCTTGACGATGGCGGGCACGTCGTAGCCGGCCACCGATCCGTCGGCGACCTCGATCTTGCCCTGGCCGTTCAGGGTCTTGACGATATCGCGCTGGCTTTTGCCGGTGCCCGAGAAGCCGAAGCTGACGTTGCCGCGGCCCGACAATCGCCCGATCCCGGAGGCGTCCTGCAGCAGAGGCTGCACGAGCACGGATTTCAATGCGAAACTGGTCTCGATTTTGGGGACTGGTGCCTTGGCATCAAGCAGCACGGTGCCCGTGCCCTTGCCGTCATAGAGCGCCAGCTCCTTGAACCGCGTGCGCAGTGTTCCGTCCTTCAGTGACGCCGTCGCGACGCTGCGCCCGATTTTGATGGCTTGCAACTGCAGCGCGCCAAGGGTCAGCGCGACCTCGGCATCGGCCAGGCGCAGCGCGGTAAGATCAATCGGGACGGTGCTCCAGCCGGCGGGGTCCGTCGTCGAAGCGAGAGTCGGTTCGGGCTTGCTGGCGTCCTTGCCGGCCGCCGGCGGTGGTTTTGGCGAGGTCGCCTCTGCCGCGGCCCCGGGCGCCGGCAGGTACGCGTTCAGATCCAGCCGGTCAATCGTGAGGTCCGCCGTCAGCATTGGTTTGGCCAAGCCTGGATCGACGCCGAACGCGCCCTTGGCGGTCCAGCCGTCGGCCGAGGCGGTGGCGTTGGTGGCTTTCAAGGCGCCTTTCGCGGTAAGGGCGATGTCGGCGCTCAGGCCGCCCGCGCCAAATCCAGGGCCCTTCGGGAGCGGGCGGCGCAACCACGCCAACAGATCGCGTACGGAACCGGTCTTGAGATCAAGTTTGCCGGCCAGTAACGCCGGTTGGGCGCCGCCGTAGCGGCCCTTGAACGAGCCGTCGGCTTTGGCGCTCTGCAGCGCCGCGTTGACACCGACGGGCGCCCCGGTCAGCAGACCCTCGGCTGGTGCGACTTCGGCCCTGATCGTGAGCGGTACGCCCGACCAGGTGAGCGCGCCCGAGGTCTTCATAGTGCCTTGCAAGGACGGCATCGCCACCTGCATCGACACATCCGAAAGCGTCTCGTCAGTTCCGTCCCGGTCGTCGGTGAAATGGAACGTACCCGAGGTGATGCGTACGTCACCGAGCTGAAGCCCAACCAGCGCGTCGACGCGCGGTCGTGGGGCGCCGGCACTGGCCGGTGGCAGCGCCGTGGCAGTACCGTTGGCGTTGGCCGCGTCGGCTTGGCCGCCACGCAGTGGCGTTGCGGGAGGCCGCGTGGACGACGCCTCGATTTGAGCGAAGTCCCAGCTGCGGCGCCCAGCCTTATCGGTGCGGAAGGCCACCACCGGATGGTCAAGCGTAAAGCGTTCGACGACGAGCTTCTGGCTGAGCAGCGGCCAGAACGGCACCTTGAGGCTGAGCGTGCGGACAGTGAGGAAGTTTTCACCCTTCATGCCGGGCGGCGGCGAAAGGGTGACGTTGCCCAAATCGACCGTTACGTCCGGATAGAACGCAACCGATACGCCTCCATCCACCGTCAACGTTCGGCCAGTGCGCTGACTGACGATGTCAGCAATCTCGGTGCGGACAAAATCGGTGGGCAGCGCCACGTACAGGAATGCGCCAGCTCCCAGCGTCAGCGCCAGGATCGTGACCAGTCCGTAGAAGACAAAGCGCATGCGGCCGCCTCAAGGGTGTTGCCGGAATCGCTTTTGCCCGAAGGGTTAACCTGGGCTACTGCAACTCGATCAGCGAATCAGTGCGCCAATGATAGTCTAGTTTCGCCCGGAATGGTTCGCCGATGCACCACTATGTCAATACCCGCCCTAAACGTCAAAGTCATGGCAGCGCTAGCTTTTTTGCCTCAATACGGGCCTGGGCGCTTTCTGAACTCAGCCTCAATGCGGCGCGCCAGCGAGCGGGCTGAGCGTGTCGTTGCGATCAGGCCCAGCCGCACCATGCGTTTCGTGTTCCGCAGTCGGCTCATGACGGGTGCCTGACGGGCCTCGTACCAGCCGTACACAACAATCGCGACGATCATCGGCAGCAGATAGTACAGCACGCGGAACACCAGCAGGCTGGCGAGCATTTTCTCAAGCGGAATGTTGGGTACGGCCAGGAGCATGATGCTCTCGAACACCCCGACGCCGCCCGGGACGTGGCTGAGCAGACCGAGCGTTATGGCGACCGCGAACAGACCCAAAAATATTGGAAACCCCGTGCCTGGGTCACTGGGAAGCAGAAGGTAAAGCGCGCCCGAGGCGCACACCATGTCGCCAACGCCCGAGGCCAGCTGCGCGAGCGTTGATACCGGCCCCGGCAGCGAAATCTCGTAGCCCGACCAGCTCACCGCCTTGCGTCCTGAACTGACCCAGCCGATATAGCCGCCGAGAGCAGCGACGATCAGCAGGCCGATGGTGAAGTTGACCCAACTCGGCAGTCCGTCGACCAGGGTAGCGAAGTTTGGCGCGAACAGCAGGCTGACGCCCATAATCAGCACAGCGCTAAGCGCAAAGGTCAGTCCCGACATGATGGTGATGACGGCAACATCGGCCGCAGTAACGCCGGCCGGGCCGTACACCCGATAGCGCACCGAACCGGCGGTCAGCAGCACAAAGCCGAGCGTGTTGGCGAGCGCAAACGAGACAAACCCACCCACCGCTACCGCCGCCAGCGACAGCCGCTTGCCCAGATGGTGCAGGCTCATCAGGTCGTAGCCAATCAGGCAGATATAGCTGGTGGCGACCAGCGCGATAGCAGCCAGCACGCTCAGGAAATGCATGGCGCTGAGGCCGGCGTAGACGCTGTCCAGTTTGACGTTGCGCAGGACGCGCACCAGCACCCAGACAGCCGCGACCATCACGGCGACGCCAATCAGCGGGCTCAGCAACTTGGCGGTCTGGCGCCAGCGTTTGACGTTGAGGCGCTCCGGCGCCTTGACCCTCAGCCCATAGGGCACGAACAGGCCGTCGCTGTTTTCCGGTCCCTGCTCGTGGTCGGGATGCTGGAACATTCTCGACGGCAACCTGTCCTGGAGCTGCATATAACCCGCGATGAGAGCCTATGTGGAAACGAACGCGTTGCGCTGGCGCGACAACTATTGCGACGCTGACACACGGACCTGAGTGATCGATTGCGATCGTGAATGGAGACTAGACAACTTCTATCGCGACCGGAAGCGATAGCCTCAAGCCGATTCACTCGTAACCTTAAGCCATATAGACGCCCGGCGGTGCTTGGCAACCACCGCCGGACCCCGGAGACCCGAGCGGGACTTGGATGATGCCGAATTGCACCAATGCTCCCGTGCCAGCCACAACTGTAAAAAGCCTTTACATTGCAGGTGGATGGCTGTTGCACTTAGACGGGAATTGCTGAATGCCGTGGCGGAGCGGCGTGGCACGTTGGCATAAAGAATAGCTGCGATTGCAGGATCGGAGGACGTTTTGCGTTCAGGCTCCTTGATATCCTCGACCTGGCTAGGGCTCGCGTCCGTCATGGCGGCGCTGGCAATGCCGTGTCTAGCGGCTTCACCCGCTGCGCCGCCCGCTGTCGAGGCGCCAAAAGCCGGTGACCTGGACCAACGCCTGGCCAAGGCCGGGCTCAGCCGCGGTGCCCCGGTTCTGCTGCGCATCTTCAAAGAAGAATCAGAGCTTGAGCTCTGGATGCTGGCCGACGATGGGTACAAGCGCTTCGCCACCTATCCGGTTTGCCGTTGGACGGGCGTACTTGGTCCCAAGATCTTCGAAGGCGACAGACAGAGTCCCGA
>JAYUAJ010000230.1:0-1854 GCA_043741375.1 Hyphomicrobiaceae bacterium
AGCAAACTTCACCATGCTGACCATTCACCATCTGGGCAAATCGCAGTCCGAGCGAATCATCTGGCTTTGCGAAGAGCTGGGCGTGCCGTATGAGCTCAAACGCTACCAGCGCGACCCGGTCACCATCCTCTCGCCGCCCGAACTCAAGGCGCTGCATCCGCTGGGTGCCGCACCCGTCATCACCGATGGCGAACTGGTTCTGGCCGAGTCGGGCGCCATCATCGAGTACATCATCGCGAAGTATGGTGGCGGCCGTCTGGCTTTGGGGCCTGGGCATCCGGACTTTGCCGCCTACCTGTACTGGTTTCACTTTGCCAACGCCAATCTGCAGGCGCACATGGGTCGCAATATGACCCTGCGCAGGATCAAGCTGGCTGACGACGAGCCGACCATGGCGATGACCCGATTCCGCCTGGACCGCGCGCTGGGTCTGGTTGACGCACGGCTGGGCAGCGCGTTGTATCTGGCCGGCGACGCGTTGACGGCCGCAGACATCATGATCGTGTTTTCACTGACGACCATGCGCATCTTCCTTCCGCTCGACCTGGCCCCTTACCGCCACATCAGGGCTTACCTCAGCCGCATTGGCAAGCGCGAGGCCTACCAGCGTGCGATGCACAAGGGTGACCCCGATCTGGTGCCGCTTTTGAGCTAGCCGCCCGAAGGCAGAAGTTCGAGCGGTAAGATAAAAAGCGACCCAACAACTATCGGAGACCGTCATGCCAACCTATACCGTTTTTGCACAGACAGGCCGCCTGAGCGATGCTCAAAAATCGCGCGTGGCGGCCGAGATCACGCGTGTCCACAATGAACAGACCGGCGCGCAAACTTTTTTTGCGCAGGTCATTTTTCAGGACGTTCCCGAAGGCAACCACTTTGTCGGCGGTGCGCCGCTGGCCAATGACCACATCTTTGTACACGGCCAGATACGAGCCGGTCGGGATGCGGCCACCAAGCGCCGGTTGCTTGAGCGCATGCTGGATGCCGTCTGTGCGGCGGCGGCCAGCCAAAAGGTCAATGCCTGGGTGTACATCGTGGACCTGCCGCCGGCCCAAATGGCGGAATACGGCCACATACTGCCCGAGCCGGGCACCGAGGCCGGGTGGCTCGCAGGGCTGCCTGCGGCGGACCGGGCACTGATGGAAGCGACGGGCAAACCGCGCTAGCCAGCAGCACGGGGCCTGCCGAATCAGCCCGGGTTCGGCTGCGTGTCCTGATAGCTCTTCAACGCCTGCACCCTCGCCCACCAGTCTGCGAAGCCTTTGACATCAAATACCGATTTGGCGTCGGGCGTTAGTGACACGTAGGCAAGCACAGGCGCCAGGTACAAATCCGCCAGGCTCAACTCGCCGGCGACGAAGGTCGAATCGCCTTTCGTTTTCATCGCAAACTCAATAACTTTGCGACCGTTGTCGATGCCGGCCTTCAACATGGCCTCGTTCTTGCCGCCTACAAAGTCGGGAAACAGGTGATAGGCCGCCACGCCGCCGACCAGTGCGCCGTAACCGTAAGAGTCAAGAATTCCCATGACCATGTCCATGCGCGCGCGGTCTTGCGGGCTTGCCGGGACGAGCGACTTGCCGGGCAGCACATCGTTGAGGTAGCGGGCGATGGCCGAGGTCTCGAGGATGCGCATGCCGTTGTGGTCAAGCACCGGAACCTTGCCGAACGGATGACGCGCCAGGTGCTCGGCCTTTCTCGGCTCCCCCGCCAGCACGTTCACCTGCATCTGTTCAAAGTCCGTCGCCCCTTTTTCGGCGAGCAACATCTTGATGGTGCGCACATAGGTCGATCCGTCAAAGCCCCAAAGCGTCATTTTTGACATACGTCATCCTTTAAAAAGTAAGTTGAAGG
>JAYUAJ010000231.1:0-10608 GCA_043741375.1 Hyphomicrobiaceae bacterium
GCGTAGGCGAGGTTGTCCAGCAGCGCGACAATGTCGCCGACCGGCCGGACGCCGCCGATCCAGGCGCGGAAGTCGCCCGGGGCGCCAGGAAACGCGTTGACATAGCGGGCGACGTCGAGCCCCGGATCATGGGCGCCGCGCGGATGTGTGACGCCCTCATAAGCTAACAGCTGCTTCGCGCGCGTCAGAATGCGGGCGGCGAGCGCGGGATCGGTGATGGCGCCGTCGCGGATCTTCAGTAGCGTCACCGCGGCCCCGCGCCGGCTGGCGTCGGCGACGCCCGGCTCGAACAGCGACTGCGCCGCCACCCAAGCATCAATGGCCGCGCGGTTGGCGGCCGAACGGCGGTTCAGCTCCGCCACCGGCCCGATGCGGTTTTCGGACCTGAGAAGGCCGAACGTGGTCTCGGCGAAGGCCAGGCACGAGAAGGTGTTGATCACGCCGCCCAGCATCTTGTCCGCCGCCGGATCATAGAGCGGGCCAACTTCGACGGTGCGTTTGCCCGATAGCGGCTTTTTGGGATCGACCGGCGCAGCGATCTTCAACTGCCTGGGAATGGCCCAGGACGGGTTCTGCTGGTTACGCTCGGCCAGCGCCAACGCGGCGGGCGTAAAACTGACGATGTAGTAGCCAGAAACGCCGCCGATGGCCTTCTGGAACGGCATGAACAGACAGCACTTGGCCATCACTCGGGCCACCAGGCTGGCCTCCCAGGGCATCGCGCCCAGCATGGAGGTGGCGTCCAGCACAGCATGGCGCCCGGCCGGATCGCGATCGAGCCAGGCCAGCAGGTTTTCGATGTCGGCCGGCGCGTAAGTGGTCGCCCCGGTCGTCTCATGGCCGACGCCGATGAAGAGTTTTATACCCGCCCGCTCCAGGGCGTCGGGGCTGGGCACATGCCCCTCCTCGGCGGCAAAATGAACGCGGGCCTCGTCGCCATCGCGCGCAAAACGCATCATCTCGACAATCTGGGCGCCCCAGGATTGCCGGAAGAAGCCCGCCGCCTTGGCCGCCTCGGATTCCGGCGCCAACGTATCGACGAAAATGTGCTGCGCCGGATTGTGAGCGTCGATCAGATGCAGGGCCGCCACCGTGAACCCGGAGTGCCCGCCACCCAGCCCCACCGCCATCTTGTTCGCCTTCGGGAACTCGAAATAGCGGCAGATCTCCCGCATCATGTCGGTGAGGATCTTGTCGGCCGGGGTGCCGCGATGCATCGAGCGCCCGATCTCGGCGGCGGTGAACGGGCCGATGTCGCGCCCGGTGTCGTCGAGCTTGCGGTAGGTCCTCTCCAGCCAGCGCTCGAACTCAAAGCGGGTCAGCCGTGCCTCGGCTTCATCGGCGACGCCATCGGTGATCGGCCCGACGCCGAAGAACGGGTTTTTCGGCCGCGCGGGCGGGCCGGAGCGGGTGGCCGCGAGCGAGGCGTCGCGGGCGGCGAGGAAGGCGGTAGGGGCGGAGGCGGGCATCGGCGGGGGGTCCACGGTTGGGCGGGGGAAGTGGGCGGAGTTTGCCGGGAAATGGCGGGGGGCGCTAGCGTTCGAAACTCAGGCCACTTTGACCATGGTCAAAATTCGTGGCATCACTCCACCCATGGACGAAATCTCAATCTCCAAATTCAAGGCCACCTGCCTCGCCGTGCTGGAAAAGGTGCGTGCGACAGGTGAGCCCATCCGCGTGACCAGGTTCGGCAGGCCGATTGCCGAGATTGTCCCGCATTCCGCCGCGACGGCCGGCCTTTCCGAGCCAAGGCAGCTTGGTTTGCTGGAAGGCCAGCTGGGAATATTCGACGACGCGTCGCTTGCCGATGTGCATGTCTGGCATGAAGATGAAACGATGGCTGGCTGGGACCGGCTGATGACACGGGAGCCGGCGCCGCGAAAGAATTCGCCCACGGGCAAGCGGGTCAAGGCGTGAAGCTGCTCCTCGACACCCACATTTGGGCGTTTATGGCGGATCGTCCGAAGCGCCTGGGACCGAGAACAGCAAAGCTGCTGGCCGACCGGCGAAATGAGATTTGGCTGTCGTCTTTGTCGGTCTGGGAAGTCATCTTGCTCCAGCGCATTGGCAGGCTCCGGGGGACTGGCTCGCCGCAAGCCTGGATCGAGACTACGGTAGCGGCTTGGGGTTTGCGCGAAACGCCGCTGACAAGCGCCATGGCGATTGAGGCGAGTTTCATCACATTGCCGACCAAGGATCCTGCAGACTGTTTGTTGGTGGCTACTGCCCGTATTCTCGGTTGCAGAATGGTGACTGAGGACGAAGCCATCAAAGACAGCAAGTTGGTAGACGTTATTCCCAACGACTGACCGAACCTAACCGGACCACCCATGACCCCTTGGCCCGCCTCCCGTCGCATCGTCGTGAAAATCGGCTCGGCCCTGCTTGTCGACCGCGTCACCGGTGCGCTGAAATCGACCTGGTTGAACTCGCTGGCCGATGACATCGCGGCGCTGGTGGCGTCCGGCAAGGAGGTCATCCTCGTCTCCTCCGGCGCCATCGCGCTGGGACGGGGCTCGCTCGGGCTGCCCAAGGGGCCGCTCAAGCTGGAGGAATCCCAGGCCGCCGCCGCCGCCGGGCAGATCAGCCTGGCGCACGCGTACCAGTCCCTGTTTTTGGCGCGCGGACTCACGGCGGCGCAGATTCTACTCACGCTCGGCGATACCGAAGAGCGGCGGCGCTATCTCAACGCGCGCTCGACAATCGAGACGCTGTTGCGGCTGAAAGCCATTCCGGTGGTCAACGAGAACGATACGGTAGCGACCTCCGAAATCCGCTATGGCGACAATGACCGCCTGGCCGCGCGCGTGGCCAGCATGGCCAGCGCCGATTGCCTGGTCCTGCTCAGCGACATCGACGGGTTGTACACCGCCCCGCCGGCGCAAAACCCGGACGCCAAGTTTGTGCCCGAGGTGCGCGAGATCACGCCCGAGATCGAGGCCATGGCGGGCGATGCGGGGACGGAACTGTCCAAGGGCGGCATGAAGACCAAGGTCGCTGCGGCCAAGATCGCCAACGGCGGCGGGGCGCACATGGTGATCGCGCTGGGCAAAGTGCTCCATCCGCTGGCGGCGCTGAACGATCCCGCCAAACGCGCGACCTGGTTTCTCGCCCCGTCAGACCCCGTTGCCGCGCGCAAACGCTGGATCGCGGGCACGCTGGAGCCGCGGGGTGTGCTGGTGATCGACGCCGGGGCGGCGACGGCGCTGGAGGCCGGGAAGAGTCTGCTCCCGGCCGGCGTGAAACGGGTCGAGGGGGATTTTGACCGGGGCGATGCGGTGATTTTGCGCTCGCTCGAGGGGCGCGATCTGGGGCGTGGGCTGACGGGCTATATGCGGGCGGACGCGGAGAAGATCGCGGGGAAGAAGAGCAGCGAGATTGCTGCGCTGCTGGGGTATGAGGGCAGGGCGGAGATCGTTCACCGGGATGACATGGCGCTGGTCACCCGTAGGGTGCAATAGGCGCCCTCGCCGGACCGACGAAAGTATTGGAGATTGGGGCGCCGTATTGCACCACACAGGCGCCGGAGCGGTGCAATACGGCGCGAAGAAAAAGCGCCTATTGCACCCTGCGACCGCTAAATGCCGTCTGGAGTCCCGGGCACAAGCTTGGTGACTTGCCCCTCCGCCAGCGCTATCCATTGTGCGAATTGAATAGACCCGGAGGACTGGCGATGCCGCACCACCTAGCCCACGCGCGACTGGAGGCAGGGCTGCCGCATATCCTCGGCGCACCCAAGGACCAGGGGCTGCTGCGCGGTATCGTCGTGCGGCCGGCCAAGGGAGAACGGCGCGAGCCCGAGACGTGCTTGCTGAGCCTTGCCGGCGGCGCCGAGGGCGACCATTGGGCCAAGGGTTGTTGGAAGACCACCCCAGAGGGCAAGCCTGATCCGGACGTGCAGATCTGCATCATGCCGGCGCGCGCCATCGAGCTGATCGCAGGCGAGCGTGCGAACTGGGCGCCAGCCGGAGACAACCTGTTTATCGATATGGATTTGACGCCGGACAACCTGCCGCCCGGCTCGCGCATTGGCCTGGGCGCGGCGGAACTCGAGATCACCGCAGTGCCGCACAATGGCTGCGACTCGTTCATCGCACGCTACGGACGCGATGCCTGCGTGTTCGTGAACACGGGCGAGGGCAAACGCAACCGGCTGCGCGGGATTTACGCGCGGGTGGTGCGAGACGGCGTCGTCAGCGCGGGCGATAGCGTGCGCAAGCTCGGCCGCTCCTCCACTGGTTGAAAGTCTTGCGCCCCATGACCCGCAGAGGCGCTGGCGGTGCGTAGGGTGCAATAGCGATTTCCGGCTGCCCTTGAACTCGCCCACTGCGCCAGCGGCACTATGGAAGACACGCGGATTTCGATGTCATCGGGAAACTTCGCAAGCAGCGCATCGCAAACAGCCAGGGACTTCGTCGAGCCGCCGCCCAGCGGCGTGGCCCTGGTTCTGCCGCAGGTTCTTGTATAATGTGCGCGTCCAATCGGGGCGGGATGTCTAAACGGTTGTGTGTGGCGCATGGTTCGGCGGTTCAGGCGGTTGGTCTCGGGCGTGATGGCCCTGTCTCTGCTCGTTGCGAGCGCTGCGCCCTCGTTCGCCACAGATGCGCAGACCACCGGCAGCAAAGCCAACGCACCGTTGCCGGCCAATTGCCAAGTGGCGGATGAGGAGGCGTTCCGCAACGCCATTGACACCTTGACCCTGGCCGCCATCGCCAAGGGCCTTGAGGGTGTCGACTTCGCCGCCCTGGTCAACGTCGCCTGGCGCGAGACCGGCGCTGACCTGGCGCTGGACCAACGAGTGACCAAATCGGTCGCGGAAATCCAGGAGGAGACCAGCTGGTCGACACTGCTGCAGAGCCTTGCCTCGCGCGAAGCGGCGCAGGCACTGGCAACCTCAGTGGCCGAGCGCACCTACCGTTCAGAGGAGATGAACAAGGCCATCGAGGCCATCGCCTCCGAGGTCGGCAAGCAGATATCCGGGCGGATCGAACTCGCCACCCTCGACGCCGCTGCTCCCGCCGTCGCGTGTGTGCGCGCGTTCCTCGGGCCCCGTTACGGCGCATCGGTGTCGATGCTGGTCGCAGACGATACCGGCAAGGCCTTTCAGCAGACCGCGAGCGCGGGCAGCGCGGCGGTGTCCAACACCGATCTCGCCATCCAGAGCAAAGGGTTGATCGCCGGCGCGGTTATCCTGGTGGCGCGCAAGGCGCTCGCCAACCTCGCCAAGCGCATTGGCCAGCGCGTGGTAGGCGCAGTGCTGGGCAAGATCGTTTCGGTAGTGGCCGGTGGCATCGGCCTGATCCTGATCGCCAAGGACATCTGGGAGATGCGCAGCGGCATCCTCCCCATCATCGAATCCGAGATGCGCTCGGACGAAACCAAAACCAAGGTGAAGGCCGAGATTGCGCTGGCCATATCCGAGCAACTGCAGACGCACCTCAAAGACATCAGCTCGGGAACCGCCGAGCGCATCCTGCAGGTCTGGCACGAGTTCAAGGCGGCTCATGCCAAGGTGCTGGAGTTGGCCGAAAAACTGCCGCCGTTCAAGGCCTTCCTCGATACCGTCGCCATCCCTCAGCTACCGCGCGTGGACCGCGTGGTCGCACTGGTTCTGGCGTCCGAAGGCGAGCCGGGGGTGGCCAAGCGCTTGTCCGACGGCACATTGGACGAAGCGGCCAAACGCATGCCCGATGCGGTGCTGGACATCGCCACCGACACCAAGTCACTCGAAGAAGCCATCGGCTGGCAGCAGCTTGCGGGAGCGCAGGTCAGCAAGGTTGCGGCGAACGAACTGCACCGCATCGCCAAACCCAAGGACTTTACCGTCGAGAGCCTGAAGCAGCTGCTGGCGCTGGACGACAAGTTTGCCGTCACCCGGATCGGTGCTCTGCCGCGCGATCTGCGCGAGGCGGTGGGCGGGCTGACGCCGGAGCGCCAGCGCAGCCTCTCGCGTTCGCTCGGCACCGACGAGTTCAATCTGTTCGCAGGTTACGTGCAGGGCCTGAAGCGCAATGCGGCCGTGCGCCTGATCAGCGCCGTCGCCGACGATCCGGCGCGCATGAAACTGTTCTCGCAGAGCACCCTGCAGCAAGCGGTTCTGAACAGCCGCGATCAGGAAGCGGCCGTCGGCCTGATGCTGCGCGATGGCAGCCTGTTCAACCTGACCAACCTGCAGCAGGATTTTGATCTGGTATCGAGCGGCGACGTCTCGCCCCTGCTGCTGTGGTACAAACATACGGCCGCCGTCTCAACCGGCGTTGGCGGGTCGCTGCTGTTGCTGCTGATGCTGTTCCGCATGTTCGGCGGACGGCGGCGGCGCTGAGGCGTCTTTGTTCGGTCGCGCTTCTTATCGGATAACCGCTTCACACTTTTCCGGAACCGCTCCTGCCGGTTTGGCCGCTGGCGAATCCGTGGCTATAAACACCCAAAGCAGCCAAAGAGGGATTCGCCATGCGCTTATCTGCGCCCAGCCTGATGACGGTGTTCGTCTCGTTCCTTCTGGCGGCGGCCTCCGTGCTCGCAGCAACGGGCGTGGTCCAGGTTCCCGTCATAGGCGGCGCAGCGTTTGCCGCGCTGCTGCTCGCCTATCTTTTGCTGCTGCTGGGCATCCTCATTCGCGGCCTTTAGCTCCGCCCGCGCGGCTGATATGCGGCCAGAAACACGCTCACACCTGCCTCAACTGTCCGCTTGATCTCCGCCTCGGTCGGGGGCTCGGCGACTGCGAACAGCATGCGGCGCATGTGAACACTCTGCATCAGTTCGAGCAGGTGATAGGCGGCAAGCTCCGGATCGGGCACGTCCAGCCAGCCCCGTTCGGCTGCAGTGCGCAAATAGGCCCCGAAGGTCTCGATGGCCCGGCCGGGACCGGCGCGGAAGAATTTCTGTCCGATCTCGGGGAATTTGCCGGCGGCGCCCAGCACCACGCGCACCATCTTGACCCGTTCCGGCCGGGTGATCTCGGTCAGCAGCGCCACCCCGGCCCGTGTCAGAACAGAGGCGAGATCTCGATTGGCGGCGTCGAGGTTGAGGACGGTTTCCGGCACCGAGGCGCACATGTCCTCGATCAGGCCGTCGAACAGTTTCTCTTTGCTGTCGAAATAAACATAGAGCGTCGGCTTTGAGACGCCACCTTCCGCAGCGATGTCGTTCATGCTCGCCCCGTCATAGCCCGAGCGTTCGAACACGGTGCGGGCGGCGGCCAGGATCTGCGTGCGTTTTTCTGACTGCGCCACCGCCCGCGAGCGGCGTCCCGACGCCACAGAGCCGGTTGGTGTTGCCGGCGACGTCGCGGCGCCCCTCTCATTGGCCAAGGTCGTGGTCATTCTCGATCGTCCATCTGCGCTACTGCATTGCACGATTGGCATGACCAAACCGTGTGGTAGCAATTGACATACGCGATTTGAGAGGCTATGTAAAGTCCTACCAAACGGTTTAGTCGCGGGGTTTGTCGTGCCCAAATCAGCAGAAGATCAAATTGTCATGGCGCCGGATGGACCTGGAAATGGACCTTCGGAAGCGGCCAAAGTCGCGCCAAGGGCACCGACCCTTGAAGATAAGCCCACGCCGGCCAAGACAGCCCAGCGCAAGTTTCCGGTGCGCGGAGTCGTGCTGGCGCTCGCCGTGCTGGCTGTCGGCTTTGCCGGCTATCGCTACCTGAGCGACTACCTCTCGACCGGCTGGTACAACATCGCCACCGACGATGCCTACGTCCGCGCCGACATCAGCAATGTGGCGGCCAAAGTCGGCGGCTACATCAAGTCGTTCCCGATTGCCGACAACACCGTGGTCGCAGCCGATACGGTAATCGCCGAAATCGACGACGGCGACTACCAGATCGCGCTCGAGGCCGCCGTGAAAAAGGCGGAAAGTCAGCGCGCCACCATCGAGCGCTTCGACGCGCAGTTGCGCCAGGCCGACGCCGCGATCGCGCAAGCACGCGACCAGGTGACAGTCGCCCAAGCCGACACCAAGCGCATGGACGCAGATTTCGCACGCTACACGCAGTTGACGGCGCAAAAGATCGCCACCCCGCAACGCCTCGAACAGGCGGTGGCAGACCGCGACCGCACGCGCGCAACAGTCGCCAGCTCCAAGGCGGCCCTCGCCAGCTCGGAGGCGGCAAAGGACGTCCTGATCGCCCAGCAGAAGGAGGCGGCGCGGCTGCTTGATGAGCTTCAGGTGCAGGTCGACAAGGCCAAGCGGGATCTTAGCTTCACGAAGGTGCGAGCGGCCGTGGGCGGCGTGTTCGGTAACAAATCGAGCCAAGTCGGTTCGCTGGTGCAACCGGGGACCCGGCTGGGCGCACTGATCGGCGACGGCTCGCTCTACGTCGAGGCCAATTTCAAGGAAACCCAGCTGACGGGCATGAAGCCGGGGCAGAACGTCACCATCCAAATCGATGCGCTGGGCGGCAAGGTGCTGCACGGCACAGTCGACAGCTTTGCGCCCGGCTCGGGCTCCGTGTTCAGCGTCCTGCCGCCTGAGAATGCCACCGGCAACTTCACCAAGATCGTGCAGCGCATCCCGGTCCGCATTGCCCTGCCGGCCAACGCTGGTACCATTGAGCTGTTACGTCCCGGCCTATCGGCGGTGGTCACAGTGGACACCAAGACCGACGGGTCCAAGGGGCCCGCTTTGGCGCAAACGCAGCCCAAGCCGTGAGCGCCGCCAGCGCAATGGCCGCGCCCGCGCAGGCCGCCTCGGACAGCATCAATCCACGTCGCCTGATCGCCTTTCTGCTCATGGTCCTGGGCATGTTCATGGCGATCCTGGACATCCAGATCGTCTCGGCCTCGTTGGCCGAAATCCAGGCTGGGCTGTCTGCCAGCGCCGATGAGATCAGCTGGGTGCAGACCGCCTACCTGATCGCCGAAGTGGTGATGATCCCGCTCTCGGGCCTGCTGTCGCGCGCCATATCCACGCGCTGGATGTTCGCCATTTCGGCCGCCGGCTTCACCATCATGAGCGTGCTCTGCGGCTTTGCCCAGAACATCGAGCAGATGATCATTTTCCGCGCGCTGCAGGGCTTCATCGGCGGCGGCATGATCCCGACGGTGTTTGCGGCCGCCTTCACGATTTTCCCGCCCAGCAAACGCGGCCTGGTCAATCCGCTGATCGGATTGATTGCGACCCTCGCGCCCACCATCGGCCCGACGCTCGGCGGCTATCTCACCGACGCCCTGTCGTGGCATTGGTTGTTCTTCATCAACATCGTACCCGGGATCATTGTCACCATCTCCACCATCAACCTGGTGGACTTCGATGAGCCGGATTGGTCCCTGCTGCGCACCTTCGATTGGTGGGGCCTCGCCTTCATGGCGCTGTTCCTGTGCAGCCTGGAATACATCCTGGAGGAAGGTCCGGCCAAGGATTGGTTCACCGACAACCGCATCGTTCTGTTCACTATACTGACGGTTGCCGGCGCGGTACTGTTTTTTTGGCGCGCATTGAGTGCCAAATTTCCGATCGTTGACCTTTCGGCGTTTGCGGACCGCAACTTCTGGACCGGCTGCCTGTTCTCGTTCGTCCTGGGCATTGGCCTTTACGGCCTCACCTATCTCTACCCTGTCTTCCTCGGCCGGGTGCGCGGCTATTCCTCGCTGCAAATCGGCGAGACCATGTTCGTCACGGGCATTGCGATGTTTTTCTCGGCGCCCCTGATCGGCCGGCTGCTCGGCGTGCTCGACAACCGCGTCATGCTGGCGATCGGGCTTACTGTGTTCTCGTTTGGAACCTGGCTGACCAGCGGCATCACCCGCGACTGGTCGTTCTGGGAACTCGTGCTGCCCCAGGTCTGCCGCGGCTTCGGCTTGATGTGCTGCATGCTTCCAATCAACAACCTGGCGCTGGGCACGCTGCCGCCGCAACGCCTTAAGAATGCGTCCGGGATCTACAACCTGACCCGCAATCTCGGCGGCGCGGTTGGATTGGCCATGATCAACACGCTGCTCAACAAGCGCATCGATCTGCACTTGGCGCGGCTGCACGAGCAGGTGTCGCAGGGTAGCGCGGCGGCGCAGAACTGGCTGGATACCGCCACCAAGGCGTTCGGATCGTCAACCGACGCCGGCACCGCTGCGTTGAAGCAACTCGCTCTGATGGTGCGTGGTCAGGCGACGGTGATGGCGTTCGGGGATTTGTTCCTGATGCTGACCTTCATGTTCTTAGGCCTGGTTCCGATGATCGCGCTGGTGCGCAAACCGGCGCCGCGCAAGGCTGCGGGTCATTGACGACCCGCCGCGAACCTGACAGCGAGCTGACAGTGTGCGTCAGCGGCAGATCAGAGTACCTATGATAAATGTTCCAATAACAAGTGTTCGACGCGCCAACTGCGACCTTGGTCTGGTACGTCCTTGGGCAAAAGGTCGTGATTGAAACCAGACTTGCAGAAAGCCCATGTAAACCAGGAACAAAATGAGCGATGCTGCGTAAGCATCACAGCTCCGTGATCGACGGAGGTCTTTGCACTCTGTCTCAGTTGCGGGCAAACCGAAAAGATACCGGGACTAAAAAACAAGGCGCTGTTCCGCCGTGATGTTGGAGCAAGGTGGTTCGCGTTGCAATTTGCGCGGAGGTGGCCGTGACGGAAAAAGAGTTCGCAAGACTGCT
>JAYUAJ010000232.1:0-10586 GCA_043741375.1 Hyphomicrobiaceae bacterium
CTTGCCGAATTTCCGACACCTTGGCTAGACAGGCTCAGCGCCGGAGCAGGGGCAACTTGTGATTCCACCGGGGCAGCGTCCGCTGGGATCGGCAGTGGCTATGGGGCAAGCATATCGGCATGACACTGTTCGGCCGCTACATTTTCCGGCAGGCGCTTGGCGCGCTGGTGATGATCCTCGTCTCGCTGACGGCAGTGGTCTGGATCGCCATGGCCTTGAAGCAGCTGAGCGTCATGACCTCCGAGGGGCAGGGCAGCACGACTTTTCTGCTGCTAACGCTGCTGGTGTTGCCGGACATTCTCACCATCATCGCGCCCATCGCCCTTTTGATTGCCGCATTGCATACGCTCAACCGCATGAACGGCGACAGCGAGTTGATCGTATTCACGGCTGCCGGGGCCACGGTCTGGCGCATCGCCCAACCCTTGATGGTTCTGGCGGCGTTGGTTTCAGGCTGGCTGGTGCTTTCGAGCTTCGTGGTAACGCCATGGAGCCTCAGGGCGCTCAACGATGTGGCCAACAAGATCCGCACCGACCTGATCGCTCAGGTGCTGCAGCCTGGCCAATTCGCCTCCCCCGAGGAGGGTCTGACGTTCCACATCCGCGAGCGCGACCGCGACGGCCACCTGCTCGGTCTGATGCTCAGCGACACCCGCTCCAAGACGGAATCGATGACCTATCTGGCCAACAACGGCGACATTAAAAAGCGCGGCGAGAAGAACTACCTGATCCTGCGCGATGGCCAGATCGTACGGCGCACCGCCAAGGAGGCGGCGAGCATCATTGAGTTCGACAGTTACGTGCTGGACCTCTCGACCATCAGCGAGGCCGGACGCGCCGAGGGGCCGAAGCCGCATGCCCGGTATCTGTTCGAGTTGCTGTATCCGGATGAGAAAGAGCCATACTACGTCATGAACCCGGGCAGCTACCGCGCCGAGTTGCATCAACGGTTTGTCGACCTGTTCTATCCGTTCATGATCGTTGCCTTGGTGGTGGCGTTCCTGGGGCAAGCGCAAACCACGCGCCAGGGCCGCAGCCAGGCGCAGGTCTCTGCCTTCAGTCTGGCGGCCGGGCTGAAACTGGGCGGGGTGGCAGCGCAGAATATGTTCGCCTCGCAGGCTTCGGCCATTGTGATTGTGTACGGCCTGCCGCTGTTCGGTTTTGCCGTTGCGGCTTTGTCGATCTGGGCGCCCCAGCTCCTAGCCCCGATTTCTCGGCAGATCGAGGCCAACAATCGCGCCATCGCCGGGCTGTTCGCAGGCCTGTTGCGGGCAAGGAGCGCACCTTGAAGCTTTTCGGCATCGTCCAGCGCTACATTGCCAAGCGGGTGTTTCTGACCATCTGCAGCGTGTTCGCACTCTGCCTGGTGATCATCTTCATGATCGACCTGGTCGAGATCTTGCGCATCGCCGGCAAGTCGGGCGCCATTCCGATGACGTCGGTGCTGTGGATCGTGCTCTTGCGTCTGCCGTCGTTCGCCGAACTCACCATGCCGTTCGCGATTCTGTCCGGCACCATCGGCGCGTTCCTGATGCTCAATCGCAGTGCGGAAATCACCGTGACGCGTGCCGCCGGCATGTCGGTTTGGCAGTTTCTAACGCCGGGCCTTGCCGTAGCGCTCGCGCTGGGCGTGTTCGCAAACACGGCCTACAACCCGATGGCGGCCGCTGCGCGCGCCAAATCCGAAGACGTCTACGCCCAAGCGTTTGGCGAAAAGTCGAGCCTGTTCAGCGGATCGTCGGCTGGGCAGTGGCTGCGCCAGGACGGGGTTGATGGGTCATCGGTCATGTCGGCGACCACGGCGGCAAACCAGGGCCGCAGCCTGTCCGGCGTTCAGGTGGTCCAGTTCGACAAACGCGGCGCCTTCGTCGAACACGTCGAAGCCCAACACGCTGAACTTCGGGACGGGTTCTGGGATCTCACCAATGCGATCGTCGAGCGTCCGAGAACGTTGCCTGAACACTTCGAAAGCTACCAGGTCAGCACCTATCTGACGCCCACCGAGGTGAACGAGACCTTGGGCTCGGAGCTCTCGGTATCGTTCTGGCAGTTGCCGGGACTTATTGAACTCGCCGAGCGCGCCGGACTGCCCGCCAAGGCCTTCCGGGTTCAGTACGCGAGCCTGCTCGCCCGCCCAATTCAGTTCGCCATCATGGTGCTTTTGGCAGGCACTGTGGCATTGCGGTCCTTCCGGTTCGGCAAGATACAAACTAAGGTCGTTGGTGGGCTGGTATTCGGCTTCGGGTTTTTCGTACTGGCGGAAGTGTCCCGCCAGATGGGGGTAGCTGGCTTGGTTTCGTCGATGGCGTCGGTCCTTGCACCGGTGGCGATCGGCGGGTTTGCGTCAGTTACGGTTCTTTTGCACCAGGAAGACGGCTAGTGGTGGGTCGGGGGCAGATACGACGGCGCGGAACACGCGTCGCGATGGGGGCGTGGAGCCACCTCGCGGCGGGTTTTGTGTTTCTCTGCGCCCTGGCGATCGTCGCCAGCCAGCCGGCATTCGCTCAGCAAAAGGTTGATGATCATCTGCTCGACAGCGTGATCGGCAATGCGGCCACAGCCAACGGCAAGATCGACAAAACCAAACCGATGCTGCTGCAGGCCGACAACCTCGTCTACGACAACCAGAACAACAAGGTCACGGCCGAGGGCAAAGTCGAGATCTATTACAACAATTACGCCCTGACCGCCGACAAGGTCATCTACGATCAGGCGGCCAATACGCTTTCGGCGTCGGGCAATGTGCGTATCAAGGAGCCGAACGGCTCTGTCATCACCGCCGACCAGATCACGCTCAGCGACGACCTGCGCGATGGCTTTATCGGCTCGCTGCGCGTCGTGACGCAGGACGATGTGCGCATCGCGGCCAGCAAGGCCACCCGTCAGGAAGGCGAGACGACAGTCTTTGAAAACGGCGTCTTCACACCCTGCAAGCCCTGCCGTGAAAATCCGGACGCGCCGCCGATCTGGCGCATCCGGGCGCAGAAAATCACGCATGTGCAGAGCGAGAGCAATGTCTATTTCGAGAACGCTACTTTCGACGTCTACGGCGTCCCGATCGCATACATCCCGTATTTCTACGCTCCCGACCCCTCCGTAAAGCGCCGTACCGGGTTCCTGGCGCCAAGCATCGGGTACAGCTCCGATCTGGGCTATACTAGCGAGATCCCATATTTCTGGGCTATCTCACCCAGCGCTGATCTGACGTTTAATCCGCTGCTGACATCGAAGCGCGGCTTGCTCGCTAAGGCCACATACCGGCAGCGCCTTGCCAACGGTACCTTCAAGGTCGATCTGGCAGCCATTCAGGAATCCGATGCACCGGACAACAAGCCTACCGACAGCAAGTTCCGCGGCAGCCTCGTCACCCAGGGCGATTTCGCTTTAGGGTCGTGGTGGACTGCCGGTTGGAACGCGACGGTGGAAACCGACGCAACCTTTCGCCGCTTCTATAAGCTGGACAGCGTGCTGACCACCAACCGCGTGTCTGAAGCCCATCTGGTAGGCCAGAGCGAGCGCGACTACTTCGGCGCCTATCTTTATCAGTTTGGCGGCCTGCTGCCGACCGACACCCAGGCAGCCGGCGCGTCTGCCTTGCCCAGCGTGGACTATCATTACGTCGCCGGCACCCCGATCATCGGTGGCGAATTCAGCCTGGACGTGAACGCCCTGGCGCTGAACCGTAACAACCTCGATCCGGCCTTGCGCACGACGCAGACCATCGCCAACACGGACGGGCGCCTCATCGCCCAGGCCAATTGGCGCAGCCAGCTGATCGACAGTATCGGTCAGGTGTTCACGCCGTTCCTGTCGGCGCGCGGCGACGTCTACCAGACCAACGGGTTCAGCGAACAATCCACCACTCCCGTGATTGTCGACCAGACAGTAACGCGCGCTACCGGCACGGTTGGGTTGCAGTACCAATTCCCGTTTGTGGCCCACGCCAGCTGGGGATCGCAGGTTCTTGAGCCGGTGGCCCAGATCCTGGTCCGGCCCAATACCGTCGAGCAAGGCAAGCTGCCGAACGAAGACGCGCAGAGTCTGGTGTTTGACGACACGCTGCTGTTCGATCTCGACAAGTTTTCCGGCTATGACCGGATCGAGACCGGGACGCGCGCGAACGTCGGCGTGCAGTATACCGCGCAGGCCAACAATGGCGGCAATCTCAGAGCGGTGCTTGGACAAAGCTATCAGGTCGCTGGCGACAATCCGTTCGCGGGCCGGACAGGCCTCGATAAGACCCGCTCGGACTATGTGGCCGGACTGTACCTGTCGCCAAACGGCAATCTGCAATTCATCTCGCAATCGCGCTTTGACACCGACAGTCTTGAGCTGCGGCGCGAGGATCTGGCGACGTCCTTCACGGCCGGCCCGGTGACCCTTGCAGCCAACTACGCCCTTGAACGCTCAAGGGATCAGGTCGGAACCTTGTTTGAAAACCAGGAAGTCCTGTCCAGTGCCAGCCTGAAGCTGGACGCCAATTGGAGCGCCTTGGCGTCGGCCCGCTACAACATCGATACCAAGGCGCTCGTGACGGACTCGCTGGGACTGAAATACTCCAGCGCCGAAGATTGCGTCGGGGTGTCGGTGACCTATTCGGAGTCGTACATTAAGGATCAGGACGTGCAGCCAGACAAGACGCTGCTGTTCCATGTCGACCTCAAGTATCTCGGCGGCACCACTCTCAAGACCGACGCGCTTGGCAACAGCGGCGCGACGTCGAACGCTGGCCCCTGATCCGCTTGGTGCGCCATGATTGCGCTGCAAGACTGTGGAAAGCCTGCTGCATCTTGGCGCGGAACACCGTAGTGTCCGGCTGATCGCGGAGCAGCACCATCACCGGCACCATGCACACTCTCATACGACTTGCGGCGGCGCTGTTTGCGTTTCTGACGCTCAGCGCAGCTGCGGCCGCTGACAAGCCAGCCAAGCCGGCCGATAAGCCCGCGCCGACGGCCGATGCCGCCAAAGGCGACGCTGGCGCCAACATCTATGTCGTCGTCAACGACGTACCGATCACGGCGTTCACCATCGACCAGCGCATCCGGCTGCTGTCGCTGGATGGCGGCGGTTGGCAGCAACGCCTGCAGGCCATGCTGAAAGCGCCCAACATCAACGATCGCTTTCGCGCTTTCGCCACGGCCCGCAATCCCAAGAGCAAGGAAGAGGTCGTGGCTCTGCAGCGTCAGTTCGTCGAAGGCTTGCGACAGCAGGCGATGTCCGAGACCCGGCCTGGTATGAAAGATGCTGCGATCAGCCAGCTGATCGCTGAGAGTTTGCAACGCAGCGAGGCTAAGCGCCTGGGTCTGTTGGCGAGCGACGACGAATTGGGCGGCGCCATCACTGAGTTGGCCAAGCGCAACAAGAAGTCGCTGAAGGAGTTCGAGGCCTCGGTCGCGTCGAGCGGCATTAACGTGCACGCCTTCCGCGAGCGTATCCGGACCCAGATGTCGTGGCAGCGGGTGCTTGGGCAGAAATTCCGCGGCCAGATCGTGGTCGGGCGCGCCGAGATCGATCAGGCGCTGGCCTCAAGCGTCGGCAATTCGGGCGGCGCCACGAGCGTTGAGTTGAAGCTGCAGCGCATCACCATTCCGATCAAATCCAACGACGCAGCTGCCTCGGTTACCGGCTATGCCGCCGCCGACAAGCTGCGTGAGCAGGCCAAGCCTTGCAACAATCTCGCGCAGCTCGCCAAGCAAACGACTGGTGCCAAGTTCGAAGACCTGGGCAGCGTTCGGCCTGAAACCCTGGGAGTTGAAGCGCGCCCGATCCTGGCCAGCGCCGAGGCCGGCTCCGTGCCGCCGCCGATCTTGACCCACGCCGGTATCGAGATTTACGGCGTGTGCGAACGCACCAGCGCAGCGCAAGGCGAGGGCGCCAAGGCGGCCGTCCGCAGCAAGATCGAGCAGCAGAAATTCGAGGCCATGTCGAAGGGTGTGCTGAGCGACCTGTGCGCCGCCGCATCGATCGAGGCGCGCAACGGCTTTCAGTTGAAGAAATCCTGTGGGCTCGAGTGATCCCAACCTGCCCCTGGCGGTGACCATGGGCGACCCTGCCGGCATCGGCCTCGATATCGTGCTGCTGGCATCTCAGAGCCGGGTTGGCCTTCCGCATTTTCTGTTGATCGCCGATCCCCAGGCCGTCGCCCAGCGCGCCGCAGCGCTTGGTGTGGGATCAGACAAACTCGCGATACTGCCGATCACATGCTCAGCGCCGGTCAACCCGGGCCGCCCGGATCCGGCCAATGCGGCCGCTACCATCCGCTCCATTGAGATCGCCTGCGAACTCGCGCGGCGCGGCGAGGCCAGCGCCGTTGTCACCAATCCCATCGCCAAGCACGTTCTAACGAGCGCACGCTTCGCGCATCCGGGCCACACGGAGTTTCTAGGCGAACTCGCGCTGCGATACTGGGGCGCGACGACAGAACCCGTGATGATGCTCGCCGCACCGGAGTTGCGCGTTGTCCTCGCCACCATTCACGTCGCGCTCTCGCGTGTGCCGGGAATGCTGTCGCAAGACCTGATCGCGCGCACCGCCCGCACCACGCTAGCTGCCTTGACGCGGGACTTCGGCATAGCCAAGCCACGCCTGGCCGTATGCGGCCTAAATCCCCACGCCGGCGAGAACGGGTTGATGGGAACGGAAGATGACGCGATCATCCGGCCTGCCGTCGCGCTACTCGCCGCCGAAGGCCATGACGTCAAAGGCCCGTATCCGCCCGATACGCTGTTCCACGCGGCCGCGCGCGCCAAATATGACGCGGCGTTCGCCATGTATCACGACCAGGGCTTGATCCCGCTGAAGACCCTAGCCTTCGATCACGGCGTGAACGTTACTTTGGGGCTGCCCTTCGTGCGAACCTCGCCCGATCACGGCACAGCCTTCGACATCGCGGCTACGGGCAAGGCGTCGCCAGCAAGCTTCATCGCCGCCATGCGCCTCGCCGCCGATATGGCCGCGCGCCGCCGGGGACAGGTTGAATGAGCCTCAGCGCCGACGGCCTGCCGCCCTTGCGCGATATCATCCGCGACCATGGCCTCTCCGCCCAGAAATCGCTGAGCCAGAACTTCATCCTGGACCTCAACCTCACGGGACGGATCGCGCGCGCTGCCGGTCCCTTCACGGGCCGCACCGTGATCGAGGTTGGCCCCGGGCCGGGTGGGCTTACGCGCGCGCTGCTGTCGTCGGGCGCCGAACGTTTGATCGTCATCGAACGCGACCAACGCTGCGTGCCGGCTTTGGAACAGATCGCGGCGCACTATCCAGGCCGCATGGAAATCCTGCTGGAAGACGCCACCAAACTCGATCCGGCGCGCCTGCCGCCGGGCCCGAAACTGATCGTCGGTAACCTGCCGTACGCCGTCGCCACGCAGTTGCTGATCGGCTGGCTCACCGCCGACCCTTGGCCGCCTTGGTATGAGAGCATGACGCTGATGTTCCAACGCGAGGTGGCCGAACGCATTGTGGCCGCGCCGGGGAGCAAGGCCTACGGACGGCTGTCGGTGCTGAGCCAATGGTTGACTAGGCCGCGCATCGCGTTTCACCTGGCGCCCGAGGCGTTCACGCCGCAGCCAAAAGTGTCGTCGTCGGTGGTGCGCTTCCAGCCCATCGCCGCTCCGACGCCGCCCTGCCGCCGTCAGACGCTGGAAGCCCTCACTGCCGCCGCCTTCGGCCAGCGCAGAAAAATGCTGCGATCGAGCCTGAAGCAAATCTCGGCCAGGCCGGAGACCCTTCTCAATGCCGCCGGTATCAATCCCGAGGCCCGCGCCGAGGAGTTGACTGTTGAACAGTTCGCCCGGCTCGCGATCGCAATGGACGCGGCCTAGTTGGCCAGCGCCGCCAACTCTTTATCCAGCCTCTTCACAAGCGCTGTCAGATCCTCAAGCCGACGTTCGCGTCGCAACCTCTCGGCCGCCAGAATGGATCGCACAGTGACCAGGCTCGCCTCGAGATCCTCGTTGACGAAGACGTAGTCATACTCCGTCCAGTGACTGATTTCGCCGGCGGCCTTCGCCATCCGCCCGGCGACCACATCGGCGCTATCCTGGCCGCGCTTGAGCAGGCGCTGCTTCAACGCCGCGCCTGAGGGCGGGAGAATGAACACGGTCGCCAGGTCGGCGGCGCAGGAGGCGTGCAATTGCTGCGTGCCCTGCCAATCGATATCGAACAGTACGTCGCGGCCAGCGGTGAGCGCCGTTTCGACCGGGGCGCGGGGCGTGCCGTACCGGTTGCCGAAAACCTCGGCCCATTCCAGCAATTCGCCAGCCGCGACCCGGCGGTCGAACTCCTTGGCGCTGATGAAATGATAGTCCACGCCGTCGCGCTCGCCGGGGCGCTGGGCTCTGGTCGTGACCGAGACCGAAAACTCCACGGCCGGGTCGGCCTCCATCAGCATATGCGACAGCGTCGTCTTGCCGGCGCCCGACGGGGACGACAGCACGAACATCACGCCACGGCGTTTCAGGGACAGGGGCATCTCAGATCACTCGATATTCTGCACTTGCTCGCGCAATTGATCGATCACGGCCTTCAGCGCCAGGCCAATGCGCGTGACCTCAATATCGATCGCTTTCGAGCACAGCGTATTGGCCTCGCGCATAAACTCCTGCGTCAGGAAATCTAGTTTGCGCCCGACCGGCTCGCTGGCCGCAATGAGCGTGCGCGCCTCGGCGATATGCGATTTCAGGCGCGCCACTTCTTCTTCTACGTCAGCCTTGACGGCCAGCAGCATGGCTTCCTGGTGCAGCCGCTCTCGGTCCAGCTGACCACCGGCGGCGAACAGGCGCTCGACTTGCTCGCGCAGGCGCGCCGCGATCTTTTCAGGAGAGCGTTGCGGTGCCCGCTCGGCAGCGAGCGTAAGAGTCTCTATCTCGTCGAGTTGCGTAGCGAACGTGCGCGACAGCCGCTCGCCCTCGCGGCCGCGATCCGAGACCAGCGCATCCAGCGCCGCCGTCAGGCTGGCCAGAATTGCGGCGCTGCGCTGGGCCTGCTCGCCCTCGGGCTCCTCAGCCTCGACCACCTCGAGCACACCACGCAAGGCCAAGAGCCCATCGAGCGCAGGCGGCGCGGCACCGGTCAGCTCGGCAGCGCGCTGCACGGCGGCGTTCACCTGCAATAGCGCCGGCTCGTTCAGGCGGATGACCGTCGCCGTGCCCTGGCGGGTCAGATTGAGGTTGGCTGAGACGCTGCCGCGGCTCAGCCGCTTGCCGATCAGCTCGCGCGCCGGCCCGTCCAGCGCCTCCGAGCCTGGCGGCGTGCGCAACCGCGCATCCAGCGACTTGCCGTTGACGCTGCGAACTTCCCACTGCCAGCTGGCCGCGCCCAGCGCGCCCTGGCTGCGGGCAAATCCGGTCATGCTTTTGAGAGGCATCTTGTTGCGCTGGTCCTGGTGAATTCGGGCGGACCTTAGACCAAGGCCAGCGCAATTCGCAACGCGAACTGAGTTGTAACGCCTGTCAGGTCGCGAGGATCTTCGTCAGGTTCTCACGATGCACCGCCTCATAGGGCGCAAAGTAGCTGATCCAGCCGCGCTCAACTTCGTCGGCGACGAACTGGGCCAGCGTCTGGCGCTGGTAGATTTCCGAAGTCCGGCTCTCCAGCAGCCGCTCGGTATAGAGCTGCGTCGCTGTGATCAGCCCCTTGTCGTAGCCTCCCGCCGCGATGCGCTCGGGCGAACCATGATTGGGCAGGATGGTCTCGACCTGCCACCAGCTCATGCGAGCGAGATCGCGCAAGTGGTTGTCGATCCCCTGCGGTTCCGAGACATAAGTGACGGTATCCTCGAGCGCATCGCCCGCCAGCAGCAGTTCCTGCTCGGGCAGCACCAGCATTGTACCGTCGCGGCTATGGATATCGACATGGCGCAGATGGACGGGGAGTTTCCCGACCATCAGCTCCAGTTCGTCGTCGTAGAGCGTCATGGGCAGAATCAGCGGCGAAATCGCCGGCAGCCCGTCGCGCGTGCCCGCCTCGATAGCCGCCTGGTGCGTCGTCATGGCCTCAAACGTCCAACGATGCGCAATCATCTCGCAATCGGCGAACACGGCGTTGCCCGCGATATGGTCGAGATGCCAGTGACTGAGCACGACGCGGATGTCGCGCACGCCGGCTTTGACCAGCGTCTCGCGGATGATCTTGGCGTGCTCGATTGAGATATGCGTGTCATAGACCAGCGCGTCCGCCCCATTGACCAGCGCATAGCTGGCCACGCCCAGCGAATAGGCGCCATCGTCGACCCAGTTCGGCGCTTCGGCGTAGGCCCGCACACCCGGTACTCGGCCATCGTAGAAGGCGATCACGTTAGGGGCGGGCCGCAGGATGCGCAGCGTTTCGCCCATCGGCGCGAGTTGAACCATCTATCGGCGTACCCCTGATTTGACCTCTGACGTCAATCCTCCGAAAGATATTGCCATCGAACCCGCCGGCGCAATCGGGTTGTTGCACGCGCATACCGTGGTGCTAGCTTTGCCGAGGGAGTGTCTCAACAGCGCCAAGGGAAACACACGATGTATACCAAGCAGGCTCTGCGCGAACTGGGTGTCACGCCGTCTGACTTCACCGACGATGAGCGGCGCCAGCTCGACGAA
>JAYUAJ010000233.1:0-4558 GCA_043741375.1 Hyphomicrobiaceae bacterium
TGATGTTCTTGGGCAGAGCCTTGAAGAAGTACGCCGTCGCCGTCCTGCCGGCGTCTTTCATCTGGTTCTGGTTGTTCGGGTTGGCGATGTTGGCATAGTTCTTCCCGCCAGCGTCGAACGAGCGGCCGGCTGCCAGGGCGGCCTGATCCAGCGCGCGATCAATCGCCGCCTTGGTCGCATAGCCGCGGCCGAAGTCCACCGTCATGCCTACGAAAGCAACGGCGCATATGATCGAGAAGCCGAACACCATTGTCATGTTGCCGCGCTCATCCTTGGCAAAGCCAAGACGGCCGGTCATCGAATTTCCGCTACCGATCATACGCGTTGCGGTACGCGTGTAGCCGTCGCGCATAATACGCCCCAAGTCGCAAAACATTTTTTGCCTCCACTATTGCGATTGGAGGTCAATGTGACGTGTGCGGGTTTACAAAAGGAACCGGGAATGCTCGCAATTTTATCGAACAGGGAATTAGCACTCCGGCCTGATGAAGTTATCGTAAATCAACCGTAAACTTGGCCGCATAGTTTTTACTCAAACCGCACCAAACCGCCTCCGCGTACCGCTTTGGCACGCCGAGGGCGGGATTTGCCTTGGGCGAAGCCGGCGGCTATAGAACGGCCAAGACTCCTCCGCAGTCCTCGTCCGCCGGCCCGCCAGAGTTGCCGGCCGATAACACCCCAACCAGAGGTTCCCATGACCGCCGCAGAGTACAAAGTCGCCGACATCAAACTGGCCGACTTTGGCCGCAAGGAAATTGCCATCGCCGAGACCGAAATGCCGGGCCTGATGGCCATGCGCGCCGAGTACGGCAAGGAGCAGCCCCTGAAGGGCGCCCGCATCGCCGGCAGCCTGCATATGACTATTCAGACGGCGGTTCTGATTGAAACGCTGAAGGTGCTGGGGGCGGACGTGCGCTGGGCCTCGTGCAACATCTTCTCCACCCAGGACCATGCCGCCGCTGCAATTGCCGCAACTGGAACCCCCGTTTTCGCCGTCAAAGGAGAAAGTCTTACCCAATATTGGGACTATTCGGACAAAATATTCCATTTCGCCAACGGCGAGACGGCCAACATAATCCTCGACGATGGCGGCGACGCCACCATGTACATCCTGCTCGGCGCCAAGGCCGAGAAGGATATTTCCGTACTGGCAAAGCCAGGCAACGAGGAGGAAGAAGTTCTGTTCGCCACTATCAAGAAACGCATGGCCGCCAGCCCCGGCTGGTTCGCCAAGGCCAAGGCGGCGATCAAGGGCGTGTCGGAAGAGACCACCACGGGCGTGCACCGTCTCTATATGATGCAGAAAGCCGGAGACCTGCCCTTCCCGGCCATCAACGTCAACGACAGCGTGACCAAATCCAAATTCGACAACCTGTACGGGTGCCGCGAAAGTCTGGTCGACGCCATCCGCCGCGCCACGGACGTGATGCTGGCCGGCAAAGTCGCCTTGGTGGCGGGCTTTGGCGACGTCGGCAAGGGCTCGGCGGCGAGCCTCAAGCATGGTGGCGCGCGCGTTCTGGTGACGGAAGTGGACCCGATTTGCGCCCTACAGGCCGCCATGGAGGGCTACGAAGTCGTCACCATGGAGGACGCGGCGCCGCGTGCCGACATCTTTGTCACGGCGACCGGAAACAAGGACGTCATCACCATCGAGCACATGCGCGAGATGAAGGACCGCGCCATCGTCTGCAACATCGGGCATTTCGATGCCGAGGTGCAGGTGCAAGCCTTGCGCAACTATAAGTGGCATAACGTCAAGCCACAGGTGGACGAGATCGAGTTCCCGAACGGCCGCCGCCTGCTGCTGCTGGCCGAGGGGCGCCTGGTCAACCTCGGCTGCGCCACCGGCCATCCCAGCTTCGTCATGTCGGCCTCGTTCACCAACCAGACGCTGGCGCAGATCGAGCTTTGGAAGCACGGCAAGAAGTACGAGAACAAGGTTTACACCCTGCCCAAGCACCTCGACGAAAAGGTTGCGGCGCTGCATCTGGCCAAGCTTGGCGTTAAGCTTACCAAGCTCTCCAAGGAGCAGGCCGACTATATCGGCGTGACCAATGAGGGTCCGTTCAAGCCGGATCACTACCGCTATTAGTCCTGGCACCGTCGTCTTGCGTCGCATTCAGTCGTATTGCGCCGTGTTGCGCCGGCGTGTACGCGACGCGTGTGCGCTGGCAACGACGGCATCGCTCAACCATACTGGTCGCCCTGATTCGCGCGGCCGACACATGTGTTCGAGTTGCAGCAGCGCTCAGCCAAAGGGCGCCCCATGCCGTTCGCCACACTTGCAACTACCCTTGAGCCGCGTCAGGCCCGCCTCATGGTCGTGGCGACTGCGGCGCTCGCCGGCAGCCTCGGCCTGATCACTTTGCTGGAGCGCGCGCCGGACACCGGCTCCACGCTTCCCGGACCGTTGACCATGCTGCTGCTGTCCGCTGCCGCAGCTGGCATGGGCGTGCTGGCGGTCCTGACCTTGCGCTATCGCGCGCAGGCCCTGGCGTCCAGGGCAGAGCTGACCGACCTCGCCGCCGATCACGCCGCCACCGCCATGCGTCTGGACATCGCCGAGACGGTCGGCAGTCCGGCTGGGGAAACCTTGATCTATTGGGACGAGAGCCGCGAACCGCGCCTGCACGCGGCCGGCATCGACCAGCACCTGGGCGTGCCGTCCAGCGCCACCGCTGTCCTGGCGGCCGGCTGGCTGGAACCCGCTGCCGCGCAAACCTTCCGCACCCACATCAATCGTCTCATCGGCGACGGCAAGCCTTTCGCCCTCACCGCCCCGGCTGTGGCTGGCGGCACCATGCAAATCTCGGGCGAAGTGCGCGGCGCCTACGCCATCCTGCGCATCGCCGACATCTCGGCCGAGCGCAAAGCCGTGCGCGACATGGAAGAGCGCGGTCAGCGCGTCACCCGCGACGCCGCCCTCACCCGCGCGCTCTATGAGGCCCTGCCCGTCCCGGTCTGGTTCCGCTCCGCCGACGGACGGATCGATTGGGTGAACTCGGCTTATGTGCGCGCCGTGGACGGATTTTCGCGCGAGGACGTACGCACCCGCCAGGTCGAACTCCTGGAAACCCGTCAGCGCACATCTGTGTCCGCTTCGCTAGCCAGCGGCCGCATCCACCGCGAGCGGGTGCATGTGTTCGTCGGCGGCGAGCGCCGCTCCTACGATCTGGTCGCCGTGCCGATGGACGGGGCCAGCGCGCTCATTGCCAACGACGCCGCCGAGCTTGAGACCGCGCAGGGCGAACTCTCGCGCCAGATGGCCGCCTATGATCGCACGCTGGATCGCGTCGCCACCGCCGTCGCCAACTTCGGCCCGGACCAGCGCCTGGTCTATTGCAACGAAGCCTACCGCCAGCTCTGGAAGCTCGATCCCGAGTTCCTGAAATCCCGTCCTCGGGACGGCGAAGTCCTCGACCGCTTGCGCGAACGCCGCCAGCTGCCCGAGGAAGCCGATTACCGCAAATGGAAAGCCGCACTGCTGGGCAGCTACACCTCGCAGGCTGGCCAGGAAGCCTGGTGGTACCTGCCGAGCGGGCGCACCGTACACGTTACAATCGAGCAACGCCCGGACGGTGGCGTCGCCTACCTTTACGACGATGTGACCGAGAAACTCGCCCTGGAGCGCCGCTACCACGCCGCCATGAACATCCAACGCGGCACGCTCGATACCCTCAGAGAAGGCGTCGCCGTGTTCGCCACCGACGGCAGACTGTCTCTGTTCAATCCAAGTTTCGCACGGCTGTGGAAGCTGAACCCGAATGACCTCGCCCGCGAGCCGCACGTGGACGAAGTCGTCCGCCGCTGCCAGGTCCTCCACAACGACGAGACGACCTGGGCCAACATCAAGCGCGCCGTGACGACCATCTCTGGCCAGCGCCAGCGCCTGCAAGGCGCCATGGAGCGCCCCGACCAGAGCGTGATCGCCTACGCCGGCCTGCCGTTACCCGACGGCGCCATGCTGCTCACCTTCGTCGACACCACCGATACGACGCGTGCGGAACGCATGCTGCGCGAGCGCAACGACGCGCTGATTCAGGCCGACCGGCTGAAGTCGCAGTTCATTTCACTCGTGTCCTACGAGCTACGCTCGCCCTTGCAGAACATCATCGGCTTCTCGGAGTTTTTGGAGAACCCGAAAGTCGGCCCGCTCAACCCCAAGCAGCGCGAATACCTGCAGGACATCCACGGCTCGTCGCGCACCCTGCTCTCGATCATCAACGACATTCTGGACCTGACCTCGATCGACGCCGGCGCGCTGGAACTGAAGCGCACACCGGTCAAAGTCAGCCACGTCATCGCCAGCGCCGCAGCGGCTGTCGAAGAGCGCATGGCTCGCGAGCGTGTGACCTTGCGCGAGGTGATCGATCCGTCAGCGTTCGAATTCCTCGCCGACGAGCACCGCGTGAAACAGGTGCTCTATAACCTGCTGTCCAACGCCATCGGCTTCTCCAAGGACGGCGACACCATCGTGCTCGACTGCCGCCGCGACGGCGACTCGATTTCGTTCAGCGTCACCGACCACGGCATCGGCATTCCGATCGAGGACCAGCCG
>JAYUAJ010000234.1:0-4552 GCA_043741375.1 Hyphomicrobiaceae bacterium
AACCGATCGCGGTCTGGCCAAGCGTGCGAGCGGCGGCGTCGAGATTGGGAGAGATGCGCGTGAGACCGGATTCGATGGCTCCCAGCGAGACCGACATGAACCGTATCACATAGGCCAGCACGACGATCACGACACTGCCGGACAGGATCAATCCTGGTGACACACCTGTGAGTGCTTTCACCACTCCAGCGAACCAGTTGTCGAAGCGGCTGAGCGGCCAGATCAAGCCCAGCGCCAGCACCGTGCCGGGGATGGCGTAGCCGAGGCTGGCCAACCGCATCGCCGGCCGGGTCAGGCCGTTGGGCGCCACGCGCCGCGCATACGCGAACAGCAGGGCGAATACGCCAGTCACCAGAGCCGCCAACAATGAAACACCGAGGCTGGTCAGAGCTGCTTTGACGAACGCTGTGTTGGTGACGTCTTGCCAACTGGCCAGCGCGCCCCGCAGCAGTGCGAGCATCGGCAGAACAAATCCGGCCAGAAATGGCAGCACGCAAACAAATGTGGCTGCTGCAGCGCGCCAACCCGACAGGGCCACCTCAGGCGACGGGCGCGCCCGGCCAGCCTTGTCGTGAAAACCGCGGTTGCCACGTAACGCCCGCTCCGCCAGGAACAGTGTCAGTACGAACAGCAGCATCACGAGCGAAATCTGCGCCGCACCGGCAAGGCTCGAGCGCTGCAGCCAAGTCGCATAGGCCGTGGCGGTCAGCGTCGGCACGCCGAGATACTGCACCGCGCCGACATCGTTCAGGCACTCCATCATCGCGAGCGCAACGCCGGCCACCAGGGCTGGTCGTGCCATCGGCAACGCCACGCGCCAGAACACTCCGGTGAGCGTATGGCCAAGCGTCCGCGCCACCTCCAGCGGTCCCGCGCTCTGTTGCAAGAAACTCGCGCGGGCGCTGAGGTAGACGTACGGATAGAGCACCGAAGAGAGCACGAACACCGCTCCCGGTAGCGATTTCACGGCGGGAAACCAGTAGTCGTTGGCATGCTTTGCGCCGGTCAGAAAGCGCACCGCAGTTTGCAGCGGTCCGGTGAAATCGAACAGGTCACCGTAGCAGTAGGCGACGATGTAGGTCGGCATCGCTAGCGGCACTAACAGCAGCCAGACGATGGCGTCCCGGGCCGGAAAGCGGAACATGGTGACGAGCCAAGCCGTCCCCGCGCCCATCACCAGGGTGGCGAGGCCAACGCCAAGCATCAGGGACAGTGTGCGGACGATGGCGGCCGGCAGCACCGTCGAGATGAGATGCGGCCACAGATCGCCCGATCCACCAAGTGCGAGCGACGCCACGCCCAGCACCGGCAGCAGCATGATGGCGGCGATGATCCCAACCGCCACGGTCCAAAGCGGCGACACACGCCGCCGCGCCCGCCAAACAGCAAGCGCTGCAGCAATGCGACGTTGAAAATTGTGCGGGGCGGTATTGGTGGTTACCGCCATGTGCGCTCTGACACATCCGTCGTGTGGCCACCTCCCACCCGCCCCCTCTCCCTCAAGGGGGGAGGGAGCGGTCCGTCGCTGTTGAGACAGATTTGGCAACATCTGCCGCGCGAATCCCCTCCCCCCTTGACGGGGAGGGTTCGGGTGGGGGGTGGCCACACGACTTGGTCAAACTCTGGTTCAGCCACCACCCTCACGTTCCCGGTCCCTCGTCGAAGCCGACCTTGTCGACCAGCTCGGAGGCGGCGCGGCGGAGTTTGGCAATCTCCTGCAACGGCAGCGGATCGGGCTTGAGCGGACCCCAGCTCTTGACCAGATCGGACGCCTCGACGCCTGGCCGTACCGGGTATTCGTGGTTCAGCGTCGCGTACAGTTTCTGGGCGGTCGCCGAGGTGAGGTACTCGATCAGCTTCACGCCGTTGTCGCGATCGGGAGCGTGGGCCATCAGCGCGGCGCCGGAAATGTTCACGTGCGTGCCGCGGTCGGCGCCGTTTGGAAACACCAATCGAACGGCGCCAGCCCAGTCCTTCTGCTCGGGCTGACGGTCATTGGTCAGCATCTGCCCCATGTAGTAGGTGTTGCCGATGGCGATGTCGCACTCGCCCGCGAACACCGATTTGATCTGGTCGCGGTCGGTGCCCGAGGGCTTGTGCGCAAGATTGTTCTTTACCCCCTTCAACCAGGTCTCTGCCTTTTCAGGCCCTAGGTGGGCAATCATACTGGCGATCAGTGCGATGTTGTAGGTATGCTGACCCGAGCGCGAGCAGATCTTACCCTTCCATTTCGGACCGGCGAGTTCCTCGTAGGTGAAGGCGGTCTGGCTCACACGCTCTTTCGATACAAACAATACGCGGGCGCGCTGCGTGAGGCCGATCCAGTTGCCGCTGGCTTCGCGAAGCGTCGCGGGAACTGCGGCGGCGATGGCGTCGGAGGCGAGCGGAGCCGTGATGCCTGCGTCCTTCGCCTGGATCAGCAACCCGGACTCGGCCGTCAGCAGAACGTCGGCAGGGCTGTTGGCGCCTTCGGCGGCGATGCGTTCGACCAGACCCTCGCTGGCGAAGATGGTGTTGACCGTGATGCCGCTCTCGGCCTCAAAGGCCTTCAGCAAGGGCTCGATCAGCTGCGGTTCGCGGTACGAATAGACGTTCACCTCTCCGTCGGCAAAGGCCGGCGAGGCCATGGCTGTGGCGGCCGCAAGACTAACAATCAGTTTGCGCATAATCATAGGACGCGTCCTCCATTGAGGCCGCGCCTTGGGGGGTGGCGCGACGCTGCCGATAGAACGTAAGATTTGGCCGCAAGTAGTCGTTCACATCCCCTCGCTGTCAACCGCGACACATTGGATCGCAGGCGGGAACGTGCGAGACTTAGGCGATTGGAGATTCGTTCGCCGCATGACCAAGCTTGTCCACTTCCGGCTCTGCCCCCTGTCCCGCTCGATCAGGCTCGCGCTGAGCGAACTGAAGGTCGATGCAACCCTGGAAGAGGAAAAGCCGTGGGAGTGGCGCGAGGCATTCCTGGCGCTGAACCCGTCGGGCGAATTGCCGGTGTTCTGCCCCGACGACAACAAGGCTGCGATTTGCGGTTCTTACGCCATCTCGGAATACCTCGCCGATGCTCAGTCCACTAGCGCTCCATCGCAAACAAAACTGTTTCCAGGATCGGCCGAGCAACGCGCCGAATGCCGACGCGTGGTCGACTGGTTCCACGGCAAATTCAACCGCGAAGTGACCAGGCCGCTGTTGGAAGAGAAGATCTACAGCCGCTTCGATCCCACTGGCGCGCGCAAGCCGGATGCCGATGCGCTGCGCGCGGCCCGCAACAATCTGCGCTACCACCTCGGATATCTTGAGTTTCTCAGTCACGACCGCAACTGGCTAGCCGGCAGCGAAATGTCGTTCGCAGATCTGGCTGCGGCGGCTCACATCTCCACTCTCGATTATGTGGCCGAGGCCGACTGGGACGACAAGCCGATGGCGCGGCAGTGGTACGCGCGCATGAAATCGCGGCCCTCGATGCGGCCGATCCTGGCCGAGCGCGTGCCGGGCGCGCCGTTGCCGCCTGCCCACTATCCAGATCCGGATTTCTGAGCCGTGACCGCCCCGCCGGACGACCTGAAATCAGCCTTGCGCGCCCGCGCTGTTGCCGAGGGGTTCGACGAGGCACGCGTCGCGCCGGCCGTTGGCGATCGGTTGGTTGGCGATCGGTTGCGGGAGTTCGTCATGCTGGGCCGGCATGGCGATATGGGGTGGCTGGTTGAATCCGCCGAGCGGCGGGTTTCGCCGCAAGCTATGTGGCCGGAAGCGCGTTCAGCGGTCGTGCTTGCCATGCGCTACGGTAACGGCGCCGATCCTTTGAGCGTGCTGACGAAGCGCCAGCACGCCGCCATCTCCTGTTATGCGCAGGGGGCCGACTATCACGACGTCATCAAGCCCAAACTGAAGCGCATCGCCGGGTGGTTGGCTGCCGAGACGGGTGCTGATGTGAAAGTGTTTGTCGACACGGCGCCGTTGATGGAAAAGCCACTTGCCGCCGCTGCCGGCCTCGGCTGGCAGGGCAAGCACACGAATTTGGTGTCGCGCGATTTCGGCTCCTGGGTGTTCCTCGGCGTCATCCTGACGACGGCGCACCTGGAGCCCGATGCGCCGGAATCGGATCATTGCGGCAGTTGCTCGCGCTGCCTCGAGATCTGCCCAACGAAGGCGTTCCCTGCGCCTTATCAGCTCGATGCGCGGCGCTGTATTTCGTATCTCACCATCGAACACAAGGGACACATCGCGCGCGAATTCCGCTCCGCCATGGGCAACCGCGTTTATGGCTGCGACGATTGCCTAGCAGTCTGTCCGTGGAACAAATTCGCGGTGGCAGCGAGCGAGCTGCGGCTGCGTGCGCCTGACGATTGCGGGCCGCCGGCCTTGGGCGAGTTGCTGGCATTGGACGATGCTGCGTTTCGCTTGCGGTTCCGCGGCTCGCCGGTCAAACGGACCGGCCGCGCGCGCTTCCTGCGCAACGTGCTGATCGCTGCGGGAAATTCGGGCGACCGGGCTTTGGTGCTTCAGATCGAACCGTTGCTGAGCGATCCGTCGCCTCTTGTGCGTGCCATGG
>JAYUAJ010000235.1:0-4543 GCA_043741375.1 Hyphomicrobiaceae bacterium
GCGATGGCCTCGCGCGAGCCAAGCGCGGGCAGGAACTCCAGCAACCCCGAGCCGGTATCGGCGATGGCCGACTGCACGATCTGCTGGTCGCGGTCGTTCGACATGCGCAGCGCGAACACGGTGTTGCACTGCGAGAGAATGGTCGGATCGATCTCAGCCGGGCGCTGCGTGATGATGCAGAGCGAGGCGCCGTACTTGCGGCCCTCCTTGGCGATCTTGGCGATGGCGCGCTTGGCCGGCTCGAAGCCTGACGAGGAATTGGCCGGCACGTAGCGGTGCGCCTCTTCGCATACCAGGGTGACCGGCACATGGCCCTCGCCCCAGAGCGCGAAGTCGAACGTCATCCGGCACAGAACAGAGACCACGACGTTCACGACTTCGGTCGGAATGCCAGTCAGTTCGATGATTGTGATTGGCTTCTTGTTCACCGGGATACGGAAAATCCGCCCCAGGATCTGCGCCATCGAGTCATTGACTGTGAAGCCGCCGAACATGAAGGCATAGCGCTGGTCCTGCGAGATGATGTCGATGCGCGATTTCAGCCAGCGATAGGGCGACAGGTCCTTCTTGTTCTCCAGCATACCCATCTTGTCGTCGATCATGGCGAGCAGATCGGAGATGCGATAGGGAACCGGCGTATCGACCGTATAGCGGTTGGCCATGACGAGAGCGCGTTTCAGGGCAACGCGATCATTGCTGTTGGATTTCTGGGCGTACTTGCTCTTGCAGAGCGGGATCAGCTCCTGGAGGATCTCGATCTCGGTCTTGCGGTCATCGGGCTTGCCGATCAGCACCTCGACCAATTCGTCCCACGTCAGCAGCCAGTACGGCAGGTTCATGTTGTGCGGGTTCATCACCTCGGCGAGATCGGCGAACGAGGTCGAATACTCGTTGTGCGGATCAAGCAGGATGATGTGCGCCTTGGGGTTCTTTTCCAGAATGGCGCGAAAAATTAGGGCGGTGGTGCACGATTTGCCGGTGCCGGTGGTGCCCAGAATGGCAAAGTGCTTTCCGAGCATTTCATCGACGCGCACCATGGCCGGGATCGAGGCGTCCTGCCGGATGGTGCCGACGCGCACGGCGGTATCGGCCGAAGCCGAGAGAGCTTTCAGCAGCTCTTCGCGCGAGGCCACACGCACGCGGTCGCCCAGCGCCGGATAGGCCGTGACGCCACGCTGGAAATTGACCGCGCGACCTTCCTTGTCCTTGGGGAGTTCGCCAACCAGGCCGAGTTCGGCGATCCAGACTTCCGGATCGTCCTCCTTCTGGGCCGGGACCGGGACCGACAGCGCCGACACCAGGCCGAGCACGATCGAGTTGGCGGTGTCGATGCCCAGCAACGTGCCCATTTCCGGACGGTTGGCGTTGGACTCGCGGTTGCGCCGGTTGTCGTCCAGAAGCACAATGGCTTTGGAGCCGGTGACCGAAACGATGCGGCCGATCGAACCGTCGGTACGATCGCCTTTGCCGTGCTTTTCTGCGGATGGAATGTACACTGTCGATTGCCCCTGATCGCGTATGGCTCAGGCGCCCGGCTGCATTGCGCCGCGCGCCATCTCCCCCAAAATTGTCCGTACACTTGGTGTAACGCTTGCAGAGGGAGGGAGCAGCAACGCGACCTCCGTACCCTCGCCCTTGACGCTCTTGATGCTCAATGATCCGCCATGCAGCTCCACCAGCGCCTTGGCGATCGGAAGTCCCAGCCCCGTGCCCTCGCGCATGCGCGAACGTCCGCCGTCCACCTGACCGAACGGCAACATGGCGATGAGGATTTCGTCCTCGTTCATGCCCACGCCAGTATCACGCACGCTGATGCGCACCTGGCCGTCGGCATCGCTGACGGCGCGCAAGGTGACGCGCCCGCCTTCCGGGGTGAACTTGATGGCGTTGCTGAGCAGGTTCATCACGATCTGCTTCAGCTTCACCGCGTCGCCCTTGATCTGCGGCAGATCGTGGGAAATGTCCTGGATCAGCGTGACCTTGGCGTCGAGTGCCGTGACCTTGAAGAACGAGAGGCAGGAGGTGAGAACTTCGTCGGCGTGCAGCTCCTGCATGTCGAGCGTGAACTTGCCGGCCTGGATTTTCGAGATTTCCAGGATGTCGTTGATGATGGCGAGCAGGTGCTTAGCCGCTTCCTGGATCAGGCCCGAATATTCGCTGATGCTTTCTTTGCTCAGCTGGCGCTTGTCGTGCTCGCCGATCAGGCGCGAAAACCCGATGATGGTGTTGAGCGGCGTCCTGAGCTCATGGCTCATGTTGGCAATGAATTCGCTCTTGAGTTTGTTGGCGAGTTCGGCTTCCACGCGCGCTGATTTTTCGGCGATTTTGGCCCGGTGGCGCAGGATCGCATCGCCCAGTAGGTTCGAATACTCGCTGAGCAGCGACTGCTGCTTGTTCGGGTTGAAGGCATGTCCGAGCATTTCGTAAGGCCGCCTGCTGGTTCGATCCACTACCGGGGAACGCCGATGGTACGCGTCCACTCGATAAGGCAGGGTTAAGCCGACCGACTCAGTGCTCACCCCGCCTAGAATGAAATGCCGGACAGTGGTTAACGATGGGTTTACCATGGCGGCGGATGATCGAGGTTGTGACGGCGCGGGGCGTGAAGGTGTCCCACCCGCCACAGCCCGGAGCTGGGAGACCACGTATGCGCTTGCTGATCACAGGCTGGCAGGGCCAGCTCGCCCGCTCGCTCGCAGAGGCCGCGACGCGCCGGTCGGAGATCACGGCGCTCAGCATTGGCCGGCCCGCGCTCGACCTCTGCGCGCGGCCCTCGATCCTGCGCACGCTGGCCGACAACTCGCCCGACCTCATTGTGAACACGGCGGCCTATACCGCCGTCGACAAGGCCGAAAGCGAGCGCGATGCCGCTTTCGCGCTGAACCGGGACGGGGCCGGATTGCTGGCCGAGGCGGCGGCAGCCCGCAACATCCCGATCATTCACGTCTCGACCGACTACGTCTATGACGGCGCCAAGACGGCACCCTACGTAGAGACCGATGCGACGGCGCCGCTAAACGTCTACGGCGCGTCTAAGCTGGCAGGTGAACAGGTTGTAGCTGCCGCAAATCCGCGCCACGTCATCTTGCGCACCGCCTGGGTGCACAGTCCGTTCGGGCAGAATTTCGTCAAGACCATGCTGCGGCTGGCCGAGACGCGGCCGAAATTGAACGTAGTCGCCGATCAGCTGGGCAACCCGACGTACGCACCGCACCTGGCCGAAGCCATCCTGGATATCGCGCTGCAGTTGCGCGGCCTAGCTGCCGGGGACCCGAAATTCGGGCTCTACCACGCCACCGGCTCGGGCGAGACCAGCTGGCATGGCTTGGCCAGCGCCGTGTTCGAGCGCTCGCGCCGGCTTGGCGGTCCGGCCGCCGAGGTGGCGCCAATTCCGGCAACGGACTATCCGACGCCCGCCAAGCGGCCCGGCAACTCGCGCCTCGACTGCAGCCGCCTGAAAAACCAGTTCGGCGTTGCTTTGCCAGCCTGGCAGGACGGCGTCGGAGCCTGCGTGACAAGACTTTTGCAACCAATTTGACAAGGATTCCTGATGCGCCCTATCGCCGAGACGACCACTGGCCCTCTCCTTGCAAACTCCATGGCACACGAGGCCGCCATGGAGTCCGATCCGATGCGCATTGCCAAGCCGCTTTCCTCGACCGATCTGATGGTCCGCGATTTGCCCGACCAGCCGAAAAACGTCAGCATCCTGACCAACTGGAAGCCGTCCGACCGCCGCAAAGAGGGCCGCCTGAGCTTCAAGGCCTACGAACAGGCCGGCATCACCTGCCCCACTGACGTCTGGTCCTACCAGCGCCTGTTCATCGAACAACGCCGCGATGCGGGGAACCTGCTGGCCGCGCGCGCAAAAGTCGACGCCTGACAATTGCGGCGCTCCTTTTGGTAGGGTGGCGCTGACCTCGGGCTTGATCCGGGGGAAGCCCACCGCCGATCCCGGTTTGGCGGTGGGCTTGGCTACGCTTAGCGCCACCCCAGGTCGCACGCGGTCACGCGAAGTTGTCATATCCGCCACCGATCGTGTGGACGGACTCTGCGCATCCCACCCTATATGCTGGCACGAGCAGCCGCATCCCGGGGAGTCGCCATGACCGAGCACTACGATATCGCCATCATCGGTGCGGGGTCCGGCGGGCTTTCTGTGGCGTCCGCAGCCGCTCAGCTCGGCGCCAAGGTCGCGCTCATCGAAAAGCACAAGATGGGCGGCGACTGCCTCAACTACGGCTGCGTGCCCTCGAAGGCGCTGATCGCGGCGGGTGAGGCGGCCCAGACGATCCGCACAGCGGGCCAATTCGGCGTCAACGGCCATGAGCCGGTGGTCGATTTTGCCAAGGTCAACGGGCACGTCCACAGCGTGATCGCCAGCATCGCGCCCAATGACTCCGTCGAGCGCTTCGAGAGACTCGGCTGCCATGTTGTGCAAGCCGCTGCGAAGTTCGTCAGCCCGACGGAACTTGAAGCGGGCGGTGAGCGGATCACGGCAAGGCGCTTTGTGGTGTCGACCGGCTCGAAGGCCTTCGTGCCT
>JAYUAJ010000236.1:0-1832 GCA_043741375.1 Hyphomicrobiaceae bacterium
CCAACGGTGCCAAGCTTGCCAACGGTGCCACCGAGGTCAAACTGCGCGGCGCCGCCTGGGCCGGTGACCGCAGCGTGAAGCGCGTCGACGTCTCAGTCGATTTTGGCGTCAGCTGGCAGCAGGCCGAACTCGGCGCGCCACGCAACCGCTTCGACTGGCAGCGCTGGACCGCAACCGTCAAGGTGCCGAGCAACGGCTACTATGAGATATGGTCACGTGCGACCGATGACAGTGGCGCCATGCAGCCGCACATCGCCGGTAACTGGAACCCGCAGGGCTATGGCGCCAATCCGTTCCATCGCATCGCTGTACTGATTGGTTGAAGGGCAAAGCCATGATCCGCAAACACAGGACGAAAGCGTCCCTCGTCATCGTCTGGCTCTCACTTATGGCCGGCGCGTTCACGTCGGCGTTCAGCCAGACAGCCAAACCCGTGGAATTTACCGCGCGCGACGAGGACCCTAAGGACTTCCCCGCGGGCGTCGGCCGCGACGACACGTTCTATGGCTGCACGGCGTGCCATGGGTTCCGTCTCGTGGCCCAACAGGGCCTGAGCCGCGAGCGCTGGAATGAGACCTTCGACTACATGACCGAGCGTCACAAGATGCCCGAGATCAAAGGAAAAGACCGCGAGTTGATGCTCGATTATCTCGCCGCAAATTTTGGCCCGAAACTCGGCAAGAGCGCGCGCGGCTGGAAAAATCCGTTTACGCCGTGACGTGCCCGCCTGCAACGCAACTCGAACAGATCCGATCGGAACCCAACGTTATGCGCAAAACCCTACTCATGATCTGCCTGATGCTCGGCGTCGCTGCCCAAACCCCGGCCCAAGCCGAAGAGTTGATCGCTGTGAAGAGCAGCGTTCCAGTGCCCGCGACGCTCGATAAGCTGCAGAAGCTCGTCGCCGCCGACGGCTTTTTCATCGTGGCGCGCGTGCCGCATTCGGAAGCCGCCAAGGGGGCAGGGCTGTCGCTACGTCCGACCGAGCTGATGGTGTTCGGCAAACCGCAGAGCGGCACGCCGATCATGGTGTGCAATCAACGAGCAGGCATCGATCTGCCGTTGCGGGCACTTGCTTGGCAGGATGACAGTGGACAGGTTTGGCTCGGGATGGTCGACCCGCAAGTGCTCAAGCAGCGCTATGCGCTCGGTGCCGAATGCGATGCCGCCTTGAAGACAATGGACGCGGCCGTGCGGAAGTACCTCAACGCAACGACCGCACCATGAGATCGTTTTGCGATTTCCATCTGCGAAGAACTCGGTACTCGCCGACATCAGTCCCGACTTAGCATTTTACGCCTCCTGACTGTTGCTGCTATCACAGCGCGGTCAGTGGATGATGTTCCGTTTAGCAGCTCTTGGTTGTGGGTTGAGCTGCCGTTAATCGAGAGTTCGTCCATCAACCAACTAAAGGCAGGCTTCCGATAAAGGGGAGCGTACAACGGCATGTTTTACCCAGAGGAGCCGCCAGGGGGCACGCGCCCTACGACCGGCCGACTGCCAATATCGTACGCTGTGGTCCGGCACCTGCGCAACGTCGAAAAGACAATGTTGGCTGCGCTGCCGGCAAAGCAGAACGCGGAATTGCTGACGGCACTTGCGGCCATCACGGCAGTCTGACCGCCAAAACAAAAAAATGGAGTAGAGCCCTCCCCACGCGGGCGGCTCCCGTCCCCTACCGCGTTGGTGGCGTGGTGGTGGTGCTCGGCTTTGCGGCCGGAGCAGCGGGCGCCGCACGCGCTGGTGCAGGCGCCGGAGGCGCAGCAGGCCTTGCGGCAGCTACCACCGGTTTCGGTAGGGTTGTCACCGGAGCGGACGGGCGAGGCTGGGCA
>JAYUAJ010000237.1:0-1831 GCA_043741375.1 Hyphomicrobiaceae bacterium
CTCTTCAGTCTCTTCTGAACATCTTGAGCATGCGCTGGGTAACCCAGAAGCCGCCCGCAATGTTGATGGTGGCAATCAATACCGAAATTCCGGCCAGGATCAGGACGATCCGTGACGGATTGCCGATCTGCAGCAGTGCGCCGATGACGATGATTCCGCTGATCGCATTGGTGACGCTCATGAGCGGCGTGTGCAGCGCTGGGGCGACATTCCATATGACGTGGAAGCCAATGAAGCATGCGAGCACGAACACGGTCAGGTGCTGCATGAATGCGGGCGGCGCGTAGGCGCCGACTAGCAACAGCATCAGTGCACCCAGCAGCATCGCGACGAGCGAGCCGTAACCTTTCGAGGGCTTCGTCTCCTTTGCCGCTTTCGGCGCCGCGGCGGCGGCCGACGGGGCCGCAATCGCCGGGATCTTCAGCGGTGGCGGCGGCCATGTGATATTTCCCTGGTGGACAACCGTGGCGCCGCGAATCACGTCATCTTCCATGTTGACGACGATGTTGCCGTCTTTTTTCGGCGTAAGGTCGGTCAGGAAATGGCGCAGGTTGGTGCCATAGAGCTGGCTGGCTTGCGTCGCCAGACGGCTCGGCAAATCGGTGTAGCCGATGATCGTGACTCCACTGCGCACGGCGACCTCGCCCGGGCGGGTGTAATCGCAGTTGCCGCCCTGCTCCGCCGCCAGATCCACGACGACGCTGCCCTGGCGCATGGAATCCACCATTTCGCCGGTAATCAGTTTGGGTGCGGGTTTCCCCGGAATGAGCGCCGTGGTAATGATGATGTCGACGTCCTTGGCCTGGGCCGCGAACAGATCCATTTCCGCCTTGATGAACTCGGGGCTCATCTGCTTGGCGTAACCGCCGCCGCCGGAACCTTCTTCCTTGAAATCGAGTTCGAGGAATTCCGCACCCAGGCTCTCGATCTGCTGCTTCACTTCGGGGCGGACATCGAAAGCCCTGACGATCGCTCCAAGACTGCTGGCCGTGCCGATGGCAGCCAGCCCTGCCACACCGGCGCCGATGACCATGACCTTGGCGGGCGGCACTTTGCCCGCCGCCGTGATCTGGCCGGTAAAGAAGCGTCCGAAATGCTGCGCCGCCTCGATCACCGCGCGATAGCCGGCGATATTGGCCATGGAACTCAGGGCGTCGAGTTTCTGTGCGCGCGAAATGCGCGGCACCGCATCCATCGCAATGACCGTCACGCGGCGCGCCTTGAGCCTTTCCAGCAGGTCCGGGTTTTGCGCCGGCCAGATGAAGCTCAGCAGCGTGCACCCTTCACGCAGCAATTCCGTTTCATTCACACCGAGGCGGGGATGCGGCTCGGGCGCGCGCACTTTGAGCACGATGTCCGCTTGCCCCCAGAGCGCGCGCGGTTCCGCCACGATTTCCGCGCCGGCCTTGCGGTAAGCATCGTCGGCGAACTGCGCGCCTTCGCCCGCGCCCGCTTCGATCGCCACCGTGTAGCCCAGCTTGGCAAGCTGCCCGACTGTTTCCGGCGTGGCGGCCACGCGCTTCTCGCCCGCGTGGACTTCCTTGGGTATGCCTATTTTCATTTTTCTCTGACCTCCGCTTGGTTCGTTCTGACCATCATCGGTGCTTGTACTTCGCCAGTTCGAGCTTGCCGATCTGGTTGCGATGCACTTCGTCCGGCCCGTCGGCGATGCGCAGCAGCCGCGCAAGAGCATAGGCAACACCGATTCCGTAATCGTTGCTGAGCCCCGCGGCGCCGAAGGCCTGAATCGCCCAGTCCACGACCTTGCACGCCATGTTCGGCACGGCGACCTTGATCATGGCAATTTCCGCCCTGGCGCCCTTGTTGCCCA
>JAYUAJ010000238.1:0-4527 GCA_043741375.1 Hyphomicrobiaceae bacterium
CGCGATCAGCGCTTGCCGTTCGTCTGCGCCAACCCCGATCTGGTAGTCGATGTCGGCGGCGAACGGCTGCCGTGCGCCGGAGCGGTCGGCGTCGTCTATGCGGGTATGGGCGGCGACGTCTACTGGGCCGGCAAGCCGCACAAACCGGCCTATGATCTGGCGTTCGCGACCGCCGCGCGGCTGGCCCGGCGGCCGGTCGCGGCGCATCAAATTCTCGCCATCGGCGATGCGCTGGCGACCGATTTGGCCGGCGCCGCGGCGCACAGCATCGACGCCCTGTTCATCGCCGGCGGCATCCACCACGACGCCGCGATGCGCGGCGGCCACGTCGATGCAGCCAGCCTGGCGCAGCTGTTCGAGAGGTCCGGCGCAACGGCGGTCGCGGCAATGGCCGGGCTGGGGTGGTAGCGGGGCGGGGTGGCAACGGCATTGGCGCCACCATCGCCGCACGTTTTCCCCCGAAGCGGCCGGCGAGGGGAGACCTCGTTCTATCGCTACGTTGGCGCCTATGTTTGCCACCCCACGAAAAAGCACACGACGCATGCGCCGTGTGCCCCATTCTCAATCCAACCAGCCTCGAACTCAGTGCTTCAGGTCGGCCGGGACGACGCCGCCGTTCTCGGCGAGCTTGGTCATCACCTGCTTGTGCAGCCAGATGTTCATCGAGGCGCTGTCGCCCATGTCGCCGGTGTACTTCAATTCGGTGGCGAGTTCCTTGCGCGACTTCAGGCTGCTGTCGAGCTTCAACAGCTTCATCAGATCGACGATCGACACGCGCCAATCGAGGCTCTCGTCGCTATCCTCGTCCAACTTGTCGAGGACGGCCGCGACGTCGACGCTGGACTTGGCCGCACCTGCCGCACCGGCGGTGGTCGTCGCCGCGCCGGGGACTGCCGGTTTTGTTGCAGCCGCCGGCGTAGCTTCCGCGGCGTTGGCGGCGCCGCCGAAGATTGCCGCTGCGATCTTGCCGAAAATGCTCATGGGGTAGGCTCCTTCTGTTGCAGGCTGAGAGTTGAGACTGAACGATTGGGCTCAGCCCTTGAATTGCCCTTCCGGGACATCGTCGAGGGCGCGCGGACCGAAATAGGCCGCACACCCCGCATTGGCAAGCTTGGCCTGGGCATCGTTGATCTTCTTGTCATCTTTCAGGTATTCGACGGCGAGGATCGGCAAACCGGCGTCGCGCGCATGCGCGAGGCAGCCGAGGCACTCTTCGACCGCCGCCTTCTTGTTGGCGCGACCGTCGCCATCCTGGCCGTAGAAGATGTCTTCCTTGGCCTGGGCGCTGATCACCGCGCGGTAGCCGGCATCCGCCAGCAGCGCTTCGCCGTTCTGCGGGATGATCATGAAATCGGGGCGCTTCGAACGGGCATACTTGGCCATGCGGGTGACGAAGGCGATCATGTCCTTGTCGGCGCTCGGCCGCTCGGGTTTGACATCTTGCCAGTATTCGAAGGCATCGATGATATCGAGGTACACCCCGTCGAAGCCGGCGGCGATGATGCGGTCGAGGTAGGCATTGGGGCTGCCGAGGACCACCGCTTGCCACGCCGACTCCCAGAAGCGGACCTTGTAGTTGCCCTGCCAATCGGGATTGAGGTCGTCGAGCCAGGCGGGGCGAGTGGCGGCTTCGTTCCAGCTTGGCTGCCAGTAGTAGCGATAGTCCTCGGCCTCGCCGATGCTCATGTAGGAGATGAGCTTTTTCGTACCGCCGCCGGGCCGCTGCTTCATGGCGGTGGTGTCGGCGCGGGTGAAGGCTGTCGCATCATCGCCGTCGGCGGCGTAGTCGATGACGGCGAGGTCGACGGGGAGCGCTGCGATTTCCGCGGGTTTGATGTCGGCCAATTGATAGGCCCAGCGCTCGATCGTGCCGCTCGTCGCCTGAGGCGGCGGTGCGGCGGCAACGGGCGGCGGGGCCTGAACCCGCGTCTTGGCCGGTGCTGGCTCGGGCGCTTGCTGGACGGCGGCGGGAGCAGCCTCGGCTGGCGCGGGCGCGCCCTCTGCCAGCACGCCCATTGCCTGCAGCGTTGCGGTGTCGGCCGAGCCGGTGGCCCTCAGCCGGTTCTTTTTCTGGTAGGCGCGGACGGCATCTTCGGTCGCATCGCCATATTGGCCGTCAACTTCGAGCCCAAATTCGTTCTGTACGCGGCGGACGAGATCGCCGCTGTCGCCGTTTTCCAGGATGACGAGATCGACGAGGCCGAGCGCCAGCAGCATGTCGGGCCCGACCTGGCCGGTGGCTTCGACGCCCTGCGATTTCTGCCAGACCTTGACGGCGACCACCATCCTCGGTCCGAACCGGCCATCGACGCCAATCCCCAGCGCCTGCTGGATCTGCCCGACATCGTCGAACGCATCGCCTTTTTCGAACGTCGCCATCTGTCACCCTGTCTACGTGATCGAACTCAAATCATGGCTGGTGCGCGGTGCCGTGTCACGATCGCCAGTCCACCCCGGTGAAACCGCGCACGAGATTGTTTCCAGCCGGCCTGTAAGCCGGGTTCTGTTTGGGGGATCGCTCCCCCGCGACGGCCATTCGTCTGGATCGCGCATTGCTGCGGACCTTAAGCAACCAACCCGGGTGGCTGGCCTGGAAACCGGCTCGACGCCGGGGTTTCCCCCGCGTCCGGCCACCCCTATTTGGTCTTGCTCCCCGTGGGGTTTGCCTGGACCGGCGCTGTTGCCAGAGCCGCGGTGCGCTCTTACCGCACCTTTTCACCCTTACCTGTGCGGCGCCCGAAGGCCCCGCACCGGCGGTTTGTTTCTGTGGCACTCGTCCCTGGGGTCGCCCCCGGCGGCCGTTAGCCGCCACCGTGCTTCCTTGGAGCCCGGACTTTCCTCCACCCGCACACGCTTGGCCTTGCGGCCCCGGACGTGCGAGCAGCGGCCGCCCGGCCGACTGGAAGTTGTCTCTTTCGGGGGGGATCGGCGCGCGGTCAAGCGCTTTGCGAAGGCTGGGCTGGCAGCAGCCGTCACATAGCGCTGCTAATGTTCTGTATTTGAACGATTTTTCGCCTTCTCCATGAACGAATCATGGGCATACTGCAAGGTGTCTGTTGCACACGCCCGTCGCATGACGCTCACGCCAAGGGACACAGCATGGCCGATACCGACTTCCAGAAGCAGCTCGCGGGATTTAGTCTGACCACGGCCGAGATCCTCTACCGGCTGCCCGATCACCCCTCGCTCCTGCAAACCTACGTATGGCAGGACTACGACATTCACCCGCTGTTTCCGAAGTTGAAGGGCTTCCTCGATTTCTGGTCGAAGAACCTCGAAGGCCAGCTGCACAAAGTGCGGGTCGCCCACCGCCACCTGATCCGGCCCAGCGAGCTGAGGCTGGTAACGCATGAGTTCAAGTTGAATTGAGGGGTGGTGCCAAATCGAGTTCAGGTGCCTGGCTTTAGCCTGGCATGGCCGCTCCGATGCGGCTGGCCGCGCGTGTGTAGGAATCCGCACGCTGTCCGCGATGATCTCCGCGGTCTCTTTGGACCCTGGCACGATCCACCCCCCCAGTGACGTCATTCCCGCGAAGGCGGGGATGACGGTTGTGGGGAGGTGAGAGCGGTTGCCTACTCAGGTCGGGAGATCGGTAACGGTTCCCGATGTCGGATGTCGGAGAGATGCCACCTTTGCCCACCCAAATCTCCGTCACCCCCGCGAAGGCGGGGGCCCATCCAGGACGGCGATTTGGCTCAAATGGAAATCCCGAGCATTGGTCCCTGCCATCAACGATCCCATGGGCCCGAGGCGTGTGTGATTTCTTGCCCCTGGCTCGCCACTGACTCTCACCGCACGTTGGATGGGTCCCCGCCTGCGCGGGGATGACGGCTGTGGGGAGGCGAGAGCGGGCGCGTTCTCGGTACGGGGGGATCGGGAACTGCCCCCGACGTTCGGTCGACATGGGCCACGCGGTGCTGGCCGGAGGGCTGATGGCCATCGAAAATGATGGTGCCCCTTGCGGGCACTTTTTGGAGCTACCAATTCGCCGTTGGAGCTCGCTGATTAGTTGGCAAATTTTTGAGTCAAGCGCGCCCTATTGTTAGCGATAAACCTCGCGGGTGAATCAGTTCGGGCATAGATCCGGGCACGTGTCTGCATAAGAGAAGACTCGTTCAGCCGATAGACAAGGATCGTAGGATCGAGTTCCCGCAACATGGCCGCAGTGCGGCGTCCCCGACTGGCGACGAAAGCGTTAGTTGGCGAGATAGGCAGAGCAATAATCAACTCTGGTGCGTCGATGCCGCCCGTGAAGATGCAGGGATTATCGGCGAGCAGCAGCTCGTGTTTCGCTCTGCCAAAATCCCATAGCCACCAATGGAGATTTAGTATTTTGCTACCAATTTCTGGCTTGTCGACGAGTTTATGAAGAAACGATAGTCCAAAGTTCTCGATAAGTCCCGGAAACTTCAGTTCGACCCACTCTGTTAGGACTCGTCAAAGAATAGCTGAATCGCGATCTGTAAGCGTGTGACCGTGTGACTCAGGGCCGGCAGATTCACGCGTCCTGCGAACACGACTATCGCG
>JAYUAJ010000239.1:0-10501 GCA_043741375.1 Hyphomicrobiaceae bacterium
GTGGGCATCAGCTCTTCCTTGGTCTTGCCGAGCGCCGCCATCCATTGCTGACCCAGCACGCCGTAATAGGCCGCGCCAAATAGCCAGCTCACGACGGCGGCGGCGAGCACGGCCAGATGATTGATGCTTGCGACGTTCATGGACACGATCCTTTGTCAGCCGCCAGTTTTGGCCGGCTCGGCTGCGGCAGGCTTGGCCGGCTTCATGGTGCCGATGCCAAGGTCGTTCAAGCCGCCGATGATGATGCCCATCACCGTCAGAACCAGCAGCCAGTGGATGCCGTCGATCAGCGTCAGGCCGAGCCGTTTGCCGAGGTTGGCGTAGTTGACCAGAATGGTCGGCATGACGAAGCCGAACCAGAGCAGCCAAGCCGTGTGCACACCGCCGCCCCAGCCGTCATAGCCCAGCCGCACCATGAACGAGCCAAGCATGATGGTCATCACCACCTGGGCGATGCCGCCGAAAATCTGCCGGCGCGGGGAAAACTCGCCGACCTTGCCCGTGCCGACGCTCTCCTTCCAGATCGAGCCGACCAGCGCATACCAGATCCAGCCCACGACCCAGCCACCGATCAAAGCTGCGAGGACGGCGGTGGAGTTGATGTGCGAGGCCCATTCGGCCGCGCGGGCCGGAAAGTCCAGGCCCATGGCCTTGAGCTTGGCCTCAAGTGCAGTGAAGTCCATTGGAGTACCCCCGGTGATCCGTTTGGCACGCTTCTACAACACGAGGCGCCAGAAGCGAAACGCGGCCAATGTGTTGTGCACAGGGTGGGGGGGGGGTAGCCACACGTCTTACCTATCCGGATCAACCCAGCATAATCTAACTGACCGACGCTTGGTTCAGCCGCCACACGGCCGTTCGCTTTATCTCGGCGTCCTCGAGCTCGCGGCTGACCGGGACGTTGTATTCCGCGATCTGGGAAAAGCGCTCCTTCGGGAAGTAGGTGCGCTGCGGGTCGCCGGTCAGGATCGTGGCGCCCGCCTTCTGGCAGACCAACAGCCAAGCCAGCACGCGTTCGGCCAAGGGCTTTTCGTAGAACAGGTCGCCGACCAGGATGACATGATCCATGTACGGGGGGCCGGCCAGCAGGTCGCCCAGCTGGATTTGAATTGCGACACCGTTCAGCGCCGCATTCAGCGTCATGGCGGCGCCGGCGAAAGCGTCAATGTCATTGCCGATGGCGTTGGCCGCTCCCGCCTTGAGCGCGGCGATTGCGGTCAGACCACAACCGGCGGCGAGGTCCAGCACAGGTTTGCCCGCCACCAAGTCCCGGTTGTCGAGCAGATAGCGCCCGAGCGCCTGCCCGCCAGCCCAGGCAAAGGCCCAATAGGGCGGCGGCAGGCCGGAGGCGCCCAGTTCCTCCTCGGTTTTGGACCAGATTGCGAGCGACTCCTCGGCCAGGTGCAGCCGGATCTCCGGAATGAGCGGCGGGCTGAGGATTTTCGTATTGGCGCGGATGAAGGCGAAGGCGTCGGCGATCCTGGCCCCGCTCATGCGGGCGCCAGATGCCAGACGCGGGCGATCTCGACGTAGCCCTCTTCCAGCGGCGGGGCGACGACGGTCTCAAACTCGGCGATCTGCTTGAAGGGCAGCGACGGCAGCCGCGACGAGACGCGGTCGCCAAACAGCACTGGGATTCCGGCGGCCTGCGCGCGCAGCAGAAAGGCTTCTACGCGCGTTTCAAGCCGGGGTTCGTAGACGAGATCGCCGATCACTATCAGGCCGGCCTTGACCGACCGGTCCAACAGATCCTCCGTGCTCGCCTCGATGTCGGCGCCATTCAGCCGGCCGTTCAGTTCGGACACGGCCGCCGCCAGCGGATCGATATCGTTGGCGATCGCGACGGATGCGCCAGCTTTGGTTGCAGCAATGCTTGCCAGGCCCGATCCGGCCCCCACATCCAACACATGCTTGCCCTCGACCAGCTCTGGGTTATCCAGGATGAAGCGCGCCAGCGCCTGGCCGCCCGGCCAGGCAAATGCCCAATAGGGCGGCTCGGCGCGATTGATCTTGTTCACCGCGCTCGCGCGCAGAATCTCGCGCGGCGTGGTGGCGAGATGGAGCTTGATCTCCGGCACCAGGTCGCCTGCGGGCTGGGGCGCGGTATCGGCCAGTATGCGTTCGCGCAGGGCATTGCCGGTCACGATGCCGCCGTCAGTTTGCTGGAGTCCAATCCGCCCAGCTTGCACACGGCCTTGAACTCGGCCGGCGTTACCGGCTGCACGGACAGCCGGGAGTTCTTCACCAGCACCATCTCGGCGAGCGCCGGCACGGTCTTGATGAACTCGAGCGTCACCGGTTTCGGCAGGCTCGCTACGGCTTCGATGTCGACGCATTCCCATTTGCCTGTGTCGTCCTCGGCATCGGGGTGGAGGGCGCCTGACACTCTGACAATTCCGACCACGGCGCGCTCGTCCCCGGAATGATAGAAGAAGCCGAGATCGCCCAACTTCATGGCGCGCATGTGGTTGCGGGCCTGATAGTTGCGCACGCCGGTCCACGGCTCGCCCTTTTTCCCGCGCGCCTGCTGCTCGTCCCACGACCAGGTTTCGGCTTCACTCTTGAACAACCAGAAGTTCGCCATGGGTCCTCGTGTGTCGTGGTGGATGTTTCGGCAGGCCGGAGGTCAGGCTTCGGCTTTTTGCGGCCGGTCGGCAAGCTCGTCGATCGCCTGATCCACCGACTGCTCGCCGCTGACGATGTGGTGCACGGCCGTCGCGATCGGCATCTCGATGCGGCGCTTTCCGGTGGTTGCGTCCTTATGTACCGTGGCCGCTGTGTAGACCCCTTCGACCGTTCCGCCGGTTGCCGCCAGGGCTTCGGCCACAGTGCGGCCCTCACCGAGGTGCTTGCCGAACGTAAAGTTGCGCGACTGCGGGCTGTTGCAGGTGAGGATGAGATCGCCGAAGCAGGAGAGGCCGCTCAAAGTCTCACGCCGCACGCCGCACAGGCGGCCGAAATCCGTCAGCTCGGAAAAGGCGCGTGTGACCAGGGCAGCAAGTGCGCTGGCGCCCAACTTGCGGCCCGCCACGATACCCGCCGCTATCGCGAGGACGTTTTTCACGGCGCCGCCGATTTGAACGCCGGACACATCATCGCTGAAGTAGATGCGCAAAGTGCCGTGCCCGATCGCGTTGCCCAAACGTGACGAGGTTTTCATGTCTACCGATGCGAGTACCAAAGCGGTGGGCAAGCCGCGCGCGACCTCGGCCGCGAAGCCGGGTCCGGAGAGCACTGATGGCAGGACATCGGCCTCCTTGAACACGACTGCGCTCATCAGATGACCGGTCGACTGCTCGAAGCCTTTGGCACAAATCACATATTCAGTCTCACGCTGTACATGCGGCTTGAGCAGGGCGGCGAGCGCGCGCGTGTGCTGCGCGGGCGCGGCGAGAAAGACCGCGTCGCGCGCCGCGACGTCGGCGAAGTCGTTGGTGGCTTTCAGTCGCCTGTCGAGGGCGACGCCGGGCAGCCGCGCCGGATTGCCTTGGGTCCGGTTGATCTCGCCGGCCAGCGCGGGATCGCGCGCCCACAGAACAACGTCGCGCCCGGCCATGGCGAGCGACTGCGCCAGCGCTGTTCCCCAAGCGCCCGCGCCAAGCACGCCGAATGTCTTGAAGGGTGTCTTCTTGCTCATTCCGGCAAACTGCGCCGGCCCACATCGAAATTCAACCGGCTTGCGCCACGGTTTGGCGCGCAGGGTGCAATAGGCGTTCTTCACGCCGTATTGCGCCGATCCACGCGAGGCCCGTCGTTGTTGCGGTGCAAGACGGCCCGAACGCGTGCCTATTGCACCCTACGGGCAGGCCGAAGCTGACGATCATGTCCCCAAAGCGCCTATCAGCCGATCAACCCCGTCAAACTCGCCACTTGCGACGAGCCGGGGAACACGCCCTGGTCCAAGTCGCGCCGGTCGATGCCCAAATGGTCGGCCAGGATCGGTCTCAATGCGGCGCGCAGATCAGTGGTGGGTTTCAGGTCGCGCTTTTCGAACAGGGACTTTTCCGAGAGGCCCGGCCAGTCGGCGATGACGCGGCCGCCTTTGACCGCGCCGCCGAGCAGGAAGGCGACAGTGCCGGTCCCATGATCGGTGCCCGCCGTACCGTTGATGGCGACGGTGCGGCCGAACTCGGTGGCGGCCACGATCACGGTATCATTCCAAACTGGCGCAAGCGTCTCGTGCAGCTGCGCGAACAGGGCGTCGAGCGTGCCAAGCATTTTTCCCAGGCGGCCAGTCCCGGGCTTTTCGTCGGCATGGGTATCCCAGCCGTCAATCGACAGCGTGCCGATACGCGGGCCATCATCGCGGACCAGCAGTTTTGCCGCGCCCTCTGCCATCGCGAGCATCGCGTCCTTACCTCGCGCGGGCTTGCCGGGCCCCGCCATGCCGGCGGCTTCACTGGCGATGACACCAGCCTGCTGCAACGCCTGAGCCAGCGCAGGGTCCCGTGCCTGATAGAGTGACAGCAGCCGCGCAACAGTGTCCTGGCTGGCCACCTGCAGATGCTCATTGGTCCAGGACAGGACCGGAACGGCGCCGCGCATCACCAGGGGCACCGTCGAGCCGACCGCCAGGCCCTTCCGGTCGCGGCCCGATAGTATCGCGCTGGCCGGCAAAGCGGCCACGGCCCGGTTCAGCCAACCGCTGTCGCCGTGGGTCACTTTAGGCAATCCGGATTCCAACATCTCCTGCCCATCGAAATGCGAACGCTCGCGATAGGGCGTGGCGACGGCGTGAATGATCGAAGCCTGCTTGGCCTGATACAGCGCCGACAATGTTTTCAGCGATGGATTGAGCGCAAACATTGTGTCGAGCGGGAGCGGCGCGCCGGCCTGTTTGACATCGTCTATGAACCCGCCGCGGACGTTGGCGAACTCGGGGTCGCCCACCGGCATGACCGCCGAGAGCCCATCCAGGGCGCCGCGCAGGATGACGAACAGGAACCGCGGATCGCGCGCGCCTGCCAGGCTGGATCGCGCGGGCAGCAGCAGCGACGCGGCAAACGCCGCCGAAAATCCGAGAATGTTGCGCCGGCTCGGTTGTTCGCAATGGGCGAGGCAACTTGAGGCCAGATCGAGATCATCAGTCATGGTCGCTTACTCCTAGTCTCGGAAACGTAGGGTGGGCTGAGTTTTTCGCGAAGCCCACCTCTGCTCAAAACGGATTGTCCTGGTGGGCTTCGTCAAAACTCAGCCCACCCTACGTTTCCTACGACGCGGCCTAACGGCGCTGGAATTCCGGGGACATCAGCAGCAAGGCCAGCGCTTGCGCGCCCGACTCTGCCCGGTCAATGGTCGAGGAGGTTTCCTCGCTGATCAGCGGGCCTAGCACGGCCTTGGCGCGCTCCAAGGGCTTCTCGGCACGGGCCGACTGACTTAGCAAGCTCGCCAGCTCAAGCCGTTTGGCGATCGAATCGGGGGCGAGCCAGGCCTTGCTGTCATCGGACCAACCCTGCGGACTCGGCGCTTTGAACGGCGTTTGGCCGAGCAGCGCCATGGCGCGCATGAACCGCTTCGCGTCGAGGTCGACTTCGAGCGCCCGCACGGCAGCGATGGCGTAGTCGCTGGGTGGCCGCAGTTTCACGAGCGGCTTGGCGAGGGCGGCGGGCGTTCGCAGCAAGGCCTCGTAGACTGGCATCAGCTCGCCGCCGGATTTCTGGTAGGCCGCCGCCACGGCCGCCACGGCGGCGGGTGGCGGGTCATCGGCGATGAAGTGGCGCACCAGCTTGGTCGCGATGTGTTTGGCCGTCGCGGGGTGCAGCGCCAGGTCGGCCAGCACGGCTTCGCCCTGCGCACGCCCCTCCTGGGCATAGCCACGGCCCAGCACCAGTTTTGCGCCCGGTTCATGGGTGCGCGGGCGAAAAATGTGGCTGCCTGGCGATCCCTCGGCGTTCTTGCCGGTCACTACCGACCAGCCGGTGATGGCGTTGGCGAAGCTCGTCACGTCCGCCTGGGTGTAGCCACCATCGACACCGAGCGTATGCAACTCCAGAATTTCGCGACCGAGATTTTCGTTGAGGCCCTTCTCCTGCTTCAAGCCGGCCGGCGAATTGGGTCCAATCGAGCGCTCATTGTTGAGATAGAGCAGCATTGCGGGATGGCTTTCGGCCGCCTGCAGCATATCGATGAAACTGCCCGTCAGATGAGGACGGATCGCCTCGCGCTCGAAGGCCCCGCACAGGATGTGCACGCCCTGGCTGGTTCCGGACACCGTGAAGTGATTGGCCCAGAACTGTGTGAGCCGTTCCCCAAAGCCAATGGGAGCCTTGCGCGCCACAGCCAGGCGCGCCTCAATTTCATCGAGCACCGCGTCCCTGACGGCGCCCCCTGGCTTGCCGGCCTGCGCGCTGGTGCCAAGGTCCGTTGCCGCCACGGCAGGGCCGGCAAGTCGCATCGATGTGAGATTGGATGCGTCGGGTTGCGGGCCCATAACCGGCTTGGCGGCCTTCGCCAATTTCCGCTCGGCCTGTTGTTTCTGAAAGTCCGCAAATAACACGGGCGAACCCGGCAACCCTGCGAGCTCGGCCGGCGCGAGGGCGCTCGAGACATCTTCGAGGAGAGCCGCGATAGGTTCCCTTGCCGGAGTGCTCAGATCGCCCGGCCGCGCGCCCAATCCGAAACGATGCCAGGCAATGGCAGATTGCTCGGTGCTCATGGTGAGACCTCACTCAGAAACAAAGAAGAGGTGCGCAGCATGCACCAGGCCCGTGTCGATAACGCGGCTGCCCCGGCGTTTCCGTCGCCGCGCGGTTGGTCGCGAACCCGAATCAGTTCGGGGCGGGCGGCGTTAAAACGGAGAAATCGAATGCACTCATGGACGGATGCCACTGAAATAATGGGGATTTTTTGCAACAGAGCGTATGCAATCCGAGACAAATAATCGCAAAAAGCCTGAAAACAGGCCATTTTGCGCATAGGGAGGCATAAGCCTCATTTAATCTCTGTAGAAATTTCACAATGAAATCAGATATATCCGTTGCATTGAATTGTTTCTTAGGGCGAGGAGAAATCACTATGGCAGCAGATCGCAAGCGTGGCAGGCCGAAGGGTACAGGCATCAACGATCACGAGATGCTCTTGAGGATTGCAGCACTTCTGGCGGCGGACCCCGCCAAGAAGCGCACGACGGCAATCAAGGAAATTGGCATTACCAACGCGTCGGTGGTGCGTCGCTTACGCGACAAGTATCAGGTTGAGGAAGCTCAGCTGATGGCGGAAATGCACGCCGCCAACACACCGGTCGCGCCAGCAGCGGTTGGCAGGACCAGCCGCAAGACCGCAGCGGTGAACGGACACGCTTCGGCGCAAGTCGCAGCCCCGGTTGTTGCCGGTCCGGTAGCCGGCAAGAAGGGCAAGGCCACCGGCCATGTCACGACCACGACGGCAACCACGGCTCAGGTTCACGTCGAGCCGATCGCTGTGGTTGCGCGCATCAACGCACCGCACGTTGCGGCGCCCCAGGCTGCGCCTCAACCGGCTGCCGCCCAGCACGCTGCCGCCCAGTCTAACGCCGCCAAGACCACGGCAGCTCCGCAAGCCACCGCCAAGCCGGCCATCGATCCGTTGGCCGCGCTGTTCGAGGGCCTGAACATCGAGACGCTGGTGACGCAGTTCATCGGTCACGCGCTGGGCCTCAGCCCCGCCGAGATCAAGAACTCGCCGATCCCGGCCCTGATCCGTCAGCAGGCACAGCTGGCCGATTTGGTGCTGCCCCTGCTGGCCAGCCAGTTCATGGGCCAGCGCTCGAACGCCAAGGTCGCGTAAATCCTCTGATGACAGAGCAATCGCCAAGGGCCGCCATCGCGCGGCCCTTTTTGCTGATCTCCACTGGCGACAATTCAGCCGGCAGGCGCATTTTCTGCTGCCAGCTGCGATCTCACTGACGGCATTGCCAGAACGCCCGCCGCGTAGGATTGTGCGGCTGCGACATCGCTGAGCTTGAGGCGTGGATGACCGCGCACGATATCCGCTGCTAACATGCCGCCCGCCAACTGACGCAGGATATGCTCAACCGTGATGCGCGTACCCGCGATGCACGGTTTGCCGAGCATTACGGCAGGGTCGATGGATATGCGCTCGTAAGCCATGCGCCAGTATTTGCCAGAGTTACTGGCTGGAGGAAGCCAGCTTCACGCGGCCAGATCCTGCTTGCTGGCGACAGTACCATCCGGGTTGATCTGATAAATCACCGGGGCGCCGGTCGCCAATTCCCGCTTCACGATCTGGTCGCCGGTGAGGTTCTCCAGCCGCATGATCAGCGAGCGCAACGAGTTGCCGTGCGCCGCGATCAGCACGCGTTTGCCGGCCAGCACGTCCGGGCGGATCACCGCGTCCCAATAGGGCAGCGTGCGGGCGGCGGTATCCTTCAGGCTCTCGCCGCCGGGCGGGGGAATATCGAACGAGCGGCGCCAGATGTGCACCTGCGCCTCGCCGAATTTTTTGCGCGCTTCGTCCTTGTCGAGACCGGTCAATTCGCCGTAGTCGCGCTCGTTCAGGGCGACGTTCTTGACAGTTGTGAGATCGGGTTGCCCCAGCTCGGCGAGGATCAGCCTCAGCGTATGCTGCGCGCGCGTCAGGGCGGATGTGTACGCAATATCGAACTGCAGACCCAGGTCCTTCAGCTTCTTTCCGGCGGCCTTGGCTTCGGAAATGCCCAGCGGAGATAGATCGGGATCTTTCCAGCCCGTGAAGAGGTTCTTGAGGTTCCAATCGCTCTGTCCGTGGCGGACGAGCACGAGGGGCGAGGGCATGGCAGCTCCGATCGGTTGATGGGACTGCCGGTGATTTAGGCGATGGCGCCGGGTGAGGCAAGTTTGCCGCCGCTACGCCATGGCGCCTGCTGACATATCCATCTTCTTCCTGCGGCGGCGCTGCACGGAGGAGGCGATGTTCATGCTCTCGCGGTATTTGGCGACCGTACGGCGCGCGATGTCCATGCCGCTGGCCTTCAGCAGATCGACCAGCTTGTCGTCGGAGAGCACATCGCCGGCGGGTTCGGCCTCGATCAGCTGCTTGATGCGGTGGCGGACCGATTCAGACGAGTGCGCCGCATCGCCGTCCAAGGAGGCCGCAATGGACGAGGTGAAGAAATACTTCAGCTCGAAGATGCCGCGGCTGGTGGTCATGTATTTGTTCGAGGTGACGCGCGAGACGGTGGACTCGTGCATGCCGATGGCGTCGGCCACGGTCTTGAGGTTCAAGGGGCGCAGATGCTGCACGCCATAGGCGAAGAACCCATCCTGCTGGCGCACGATCTCTTCGGACACCTTCAGGATCGTGCGGGCGCGCTGGTCGAGGCTCTTGACCAGCCAATTCGCCGTCTGCAGGCAATCCTGCAGATAGGTCTTGTCCTTGACCTGCTTGGCCGTGCCGGCGACGATGGAATAGTAGCTCTGGTTCACCAGCACTTTTGGCAACGTCTCGGCGTTCAATTCTACCCGCCAGCCGCCATCGCTGCGTGGGCGGATGATAACGTCCGGGACCACCGGCTGCACCACCACCGAGCCGAACTTCAACCCTGGCTTGGGGTTCAGCGAGCGGATCTCGGCGATCATCTCGGAAAGTTCGGACTGATCGCAACGGCAGAGTCGACGCAGAGCCGGGAGATTGTGCTGTGCCAAGAGCTGCAGATTGTCCACCAGGGCGCCAATCACCGCATCGTAGCGGTTGGCCTCCTTCAACTGCAGCGTCAGGCATTCGGCCAAACTACGTGCGAAAACGCCCACCGGATCCATTTTCTGCAGCGCAAAGAGCGTCACCTCGATCATAGCGAGAGGCGCACCCAGACGGTTCGCCAACTCTTGCAGATCGCCGCGCAGATAGCCGGTCTCATCGACCATATCGATCAGCTCGGCCGCGATCAGGCGCCGCACCGGATCGGAAATGGCCAGCGGCAGCTGCTCGCGCAAATGATCGTGCAGGGTCCTTTCTTCTGCCAGCGTGGCGTCAAGATCGAAGGCGTCATCATTGATTGACGTCGAAGAGGTGCGCGCGTTGGCCCAACCGGAGTCCATCGGCGCCGCGCCATCCGGGTCGACATTGTCGTAGGAGGTGTCGAGATCGCCGGCCGGATCGGCGGCGGCCTCGCCACTGGCCAGGAAATCGTCGGCACCCTTGGGTTCGGCATCCTCGGCTACGGTGGCGCGCTCGGGCTGTTCGGGGGCCGGCAATTCGGGGCCATCGTCGTTGCGCTCGAGCAGCGGATTGCGCTCGAGTTCTTCTTCCACGAACGAATTGAGCTCAAGATTCGACAACTGCAGCAGCTTGATCGCCTGCTGCAACTGCGGGGTCATCACGAGTGACTGACCCTGCCGGATTTCGAGCTTTGCCTGTAACGCCATACTGGGAGTTTCCTTCACGCCTCCAGCAGGATCAATAGTCGATTGCGATTACGTTTGACTTAACCGTGAGCAACTTAACGGACTTTTAACCTTGTTTCCGGTTGCGTGCCAATTTGAGCCATTGGGTCGCAGAGGATCGACCTGCTAAGCCGCAGGCTATC
>JAYUAJ010000240.1:0-4521 GCA_043741375.1 Hyphomicrobiaceae bacterium
TCGTCGAAAGGGAAGGTGGCTGTTCTCCGCCCGGTTGTTCAACCAGCGGCCCATTTCACGGTGCGCGAGATTGCCCAGATCGCGCATAGCAGCAGGGTATGATCGCAGGCCGTCGGTGACGATCTTCTCTTCCCGACCGTGCCGCTTCAGCGCCTTCTTCATGAAAGCCAGAGCCGCGGATTTGTCGCGTTTCTTTGTCACAAAGCTCTTGAGGATCTCGCCCTCGTGATCGACCGTGCGCCACAGGTAAACCATCTCGCCGTTCAGCTTGATGTGCATCTCATGGAGATGCCAACGCCAGTGGCGGAAGCCGTTCATCCGGCTGACCCGCCGCTCAACGCGACTGATTTACTTAGACGCCAGATTGGCTGAAATGGGTGGATAGGGGTCTGACCGCTTTTCGCCCACTGGACGGATAACTGCCGTTCACTCGCAGGCCTTAAGGTAGCCGTTTGCGCTTGTAGCCGAAACAGGCGCAATTGCTTTCTGTGTCAGGAATTCGCTGTTACTCGGTCTGCGAAGAGAACAAATTCAAAATGAGCGGAGGATTGAGCGTGATCGAGCGGACAGTTGATATTACAACCAAGGACGGAGACTGCAGCACCTTCATCGTTCATCCTGTTCGCGGTAGCCCGCATCCGCCAATACTGTTTTTAATGGATGCGCCCGGAATCCGTGAGGAATTGCGTGACATGGCGCGCAGGCTGGCGAGCGCAGGATATTACGTGGTCTTGCCGAACATGTACTACCGGTCGGGCGTGATGGAGCTTGGCGCGATTGACTCGTCGCCCGGTTCGGCTTGGATCAAGCGCATGTTCGATCTGATGAATTCGATCACTATTCCGCTGGTCATGGAAGATACAGATGCCTGGCTGGCTTACATCGATGCCGACCCCGCCGCACAGCCCTGCAAGGTTGGTGTTTTCGGTTATTGCATGAGCGGCCAATACGCGATCAATGCGGCGGCACGTTATCCCGACAGAGTGGTGGCAGCTGCGTCAATCTATGGCGTCTCGCTCGTGACAGATGCAGAAGACAGTCCACATTTGGCCGCCCGCAAAGCCAAAGGAGAGCTTTATTTTGCTTGCGCGGAACATGACACTTACGCACCGATGGAGATGGTGCGCACGCTAGAAGGCGATCTCAGAGCCAACGACATCAACGCTGAGGTTGAGATATACCCCAATGCCCACCACGGATTTGCGTTTCCCGAACGGCCCGCTTTTCAAAGGGAATCGGCAGAACGCCATTGGGCGCGTCTCCATGCCTTGTTTGCGCGAAACTTGCTGGGGCGGTAATGCACACAGGTACGCTTGGCGCTCAAATCGCGGTAATTTCTTCTGAACCGCACCGCGCCGGTGTCTAGCTCCCCGATGTGCCAACTAGCTTGCGGGGCGTCTTGTCCGAACTCTCTGTCGATTACCCGAAAGTCAGGGATGACTTGGCGTTGCCAAGCTCAGGTACGCATGTGCAGAATGCAGGCTCGCCGCCCTGCTATGGGCGCCAGGAGGAAACAGTATGAAGCTTTACACCTCGATCGGCCCCAACCCGCGCGTTGTCCGAATGTTCGTGGCCGAAAAAGGAATCTCGATCCCGCTCGAGCAGGTGGACTTGAGGAAGGGTGAGACCCGGCAGGAACCGCACTTGTCGCGTAACCCCGCAGGCCAGACTCCAGTGCTTGAACTCGACGACGGTAGCTTCCTCACCGAGATCACTGCCATCTGCGAGTATTTGGATGAGACCCATCCCAATCCGCCGCTAATCGGGACCACTCCGGAAGAACGGGCCAAGACACGCATGTGGACGCGTCGCATCGATATCAACATCGCCGAGCCGCTAACTAATGGTGAGGACCGGCGTGCAAAAGGGACCCCGTTAGCGGGGTGATCGGCGTCGAAGAGGGACCCCGCATCTTGATGGTTTAGGCGCGTCCGCTTTGGTGATGACCAGGCGGGCGGGATCGGGATGTTGATATTGGAGACGGTGGTACGGATTCGGCGCGAGCACGCCGATGGCAAGTCGATCAAGGCGATTGGGCGGGATCTGCGGTTGTCGCGCAAGGTGGTGAGGAAGGCGATCCGCGCGCCGGAGGCTGGCTTTGCTTACCAGCGGACGGTGCAACCGCTTCCCCGGCTCGGTCCCTTTCAGGAGCGGCTGGACGCGCTGCTGGTGGAGAACGAGTCGCGGCCCCGGCGGGAGCGGTTGCGGATGACGCGGATACACGATCTGCTGGTGCGTGAGGGCCGTTCGACAAGCTCGGGAGAGCCCTTGACGGTCTCCTACGACGCGGTCCGCCGATACGCGACGCGCTGGCTCAGGGAACGGCGCAAGGATGCTGGCGACGGTGCCGCAGCGTTCATCCCGCTAATCTTCCGGCCGGGCGAGGCCTACCAGTTCGACTTCAGCCACGAGGACGTCGAGATCGCTGGCAAGCCGATGCGGGTGAAGGTCGCGCACATGCGGCTGTGCGCATCGCGGGCCATGTATGTCCGGGCCTACCCCCGCGAGACGCAGGAGAGGGTGTTCGTCGCGCATGCGCACGCGTTCGCCTTCTTCGGCGGGGTTCCGACGCGGGGCATCTACGACAACATGAAGACGGCGGTGACCACGGTGTTCACCGGCAAGGAGCGGGTGTTCAACCGCCGCTTTCTGATCATGGCTGATCACTACATGGTCGAGCCGACCGCTTGCTCTCCGGCAGCGGGGTGGGAGAAGGGCCAGGTCGAGCACCAGGTGCAGACCATCCGGGGGCGGTTCTTCCAGCCTCGCTTGCGGTTCGCCAGTCTTGAGGAGCTGAACGGGTGGCTGGAAGCGGAGTGCCGGCGGTGGGCCGAGCTTCACCCGCATCCCGACCAGAAGGAGCTGACTGTCGCCCTGGCACTCGAAGCCGAGCGTCCGGCGTTGCAACCGATGCTGGCCCCGTTCGACGGCTTCCACGAGAGCGAGCACGCGGTGACCGGCACGTGCCTGATCAGCTTTGATCGCAACCGCTACTCGGTCATGGCCAAGGCGGCCCGGCGCGCGGTCCAGGTGCGCGCTTACGCCGACCGGATCGTGGTCCGCTGCGGCGACGAGGTCGTTGCCGAGCATCGGCGCTTCTTCGGGCGCGACCGGATGATCCTCGATCCTTGGCACTACCTGCCGGTGCTGGCGAAGAAGCCGGGCGCGCTGAGGAACGGCGCGCCGTTCCAGGACTGGGAGCTGCCGCCCGCGCTGGCCCGACTGCGGCGCAAGCTGGGGTCTGGCGATGAAGCCGACCGGCGGTTCGTGCGCGTGTTGTCCGCCGTGCTGATCGATGGCCTTGAAGCAGTTGAAGCCGCGATCCGGGAGGCTCTTGAGGCCGGGGCTGCCAGTGACGATGTGATCCTCAACATCCTGGCGCGGCGACGCGAGCCGTTCCAGCCCCTGACGATCGTCACCTCAGAGGCGCTCGCGCTCACTCACCCACCGACCGCCGACTGTGCCCGCTATGACCTGCTGCGAGGCGCTCGTGCAGCGGCATGAGATGATCGCCGCCATGGGGAACCTCGGCCTCAAGGGCATGGCCGGTGCGTTCGACGAGGCGGTCACCAGCGGCGTGCAGCGCAAGCGCACCGCCATGGAGATCCTGACCGATCTGTTGCGCGCCGAGACTGCCCACCGCCATGCCACATCGATCCGCTACCGGATGAGCGCCGCCAAGTTGCCGGTGGTGAAGGACATCGATGCGTTCGTGTTCGAGGGCACGCCGATCAACGAGGGGTTGGTCCGCTCGCTCCACGGCGGCTCGTTCCTGCCCGGCCAGCGCAACATCGTGCTGGTCGGCGGCACCGGCACCGGCAAGACCCATCTCGCAGTCGCTGTCACCGCCAGCGTGGTCCGTGCGGGCGCTCGGGGTCGCTACTTCAACACCGTCGACCTGGTGAACCGCCTCGAGGAAGAGAGCCGCCTCGGCAAGGCAGGGGCACTCGCGGCCCAGCTCTCCCGTCTCGACCTCGTCGTGCTCGATGAACTCGGCTACCTGCCGTTCGCTCGCTCGGGTGGTCAGCTGCTGTTCCACCTCGTCAGCAAGCTCTACGAGCGCACCTCGGTGATCATCACCACCAACCTGGCGTTCGGCGAGTGGCCGACCGTGTTCGGCGACCCGAAGATGACCACCGCGCTACTCGACCGCATTACCCACCACTGCGACATCGTCGAGACCGGTAACGACAGCTGGCGGCTCAAAAACCGCAGCTGAACCCTCCCCCCGGACCCCCCACCCGGCGGTTGACCCGGTGGGCCCACAGGAACCTCCCACGGCCGCCACCACCAGCGCTCGGGGCTGCGCGCGGCGTCGGCCGCGGGTCCCTCCTATGGACTACCGGGACAACCGCCCAACATCAGCAAGAAAGGGGGTCCCTTTTGCACGCCGAAAGGGGGTCCCGGTTCGACGCCTATTTACACCATCTGCGACAGCACTCAATTGAGTCACCATGAATTTATCGATGAAATTAACCAAGCCAAGCGGTCGCGGACCGCTCAGGGAAATAAGTTCGCCGG
>JAYUAJ010000241.1:0-4514 GCA_043741375.1 Hyphomicrobiaceae bacterium
ACAGCGACGACCTTGCTGCCAATCGGGCCGAACGCCGGTCGCGCTGTGCCGTGCGATCCCCCAAACCTGAGGCTGTCGAAAACAGCCAAAGGCTGCACACCTACAGGAAACAGCTTCGAGTGTCGGTATCAACTCACGGCGACGTCCATCGGCCCCGATCCGTTCCAGGAAGGTATCGTCGACATCGACGAGATGCTGCCGCCCGGCGCGGTGGTCAGATCGGTGTCTGCTGGCTGGATCTGCTGGGGCGCTGGCGCATCGACCCGGTGCCGGCACGGCGCCAAAGTCTCGCTCGCCAAGGATGAAAAGATCGACCTCGATCTGGCGGTGATGGTTCCCAGGCACACTGTGCCCGCGGGTCAATGCGCCATTGAGAATGTCGCGCAAATCGCTCAGCGCGCGGGCGATGTCACAAATGTGTCGTTGGCCCTCAGGGCCTCTGCAGTCGCAAAGATCACTTCTCCGGTGTGCTCACGCCCGCACCGGTTTGTCCGGCCGGCTACACGGGCGCCTACCCGGATTGCGTGCCCCAGAAGATCGCTTGTTCTGGCGGCATGGTGCCGATCTCGACAGGCAGTTGCGCTTGTCCGCAGGGCACCACGTTCAATGCGAGCCGCGCCGCTTGCGTGTCGCTCACGCCTCAAGCTTGTCCCGTCGGCTATTCCGGAACCTATCCAAACTGTACCCGGAAAATACAGCCAGCGACTAGCCCCCCGCGCAAAACGCAGCAGGTGCAAGCCCCACCGCCAGTGTGCTCAGGCAGCCGCCCCGTCGGCCAATATCCGAACTGCTGCCCTGGCGGCACATATTTTTCGCGTGGCGTCTGCGTCCGTCTGCAAGCCAAAAAGACTTACGCTCCGCCGAAGCAGAATCCGTCGCCGCAGCAGAACAACATCACGATCCAAATCAATCCAACCAAGACATGTCCCTACGGTCAGGTCGTCTTCATTTGGCAAGGCTGCCCGAGCTATTAGCGTGGCTGAACTATGAGGCGTCACCAGGTTCTCACGTTTTGGTGATGTCGAGGCCGGACAAACCACTTCTTCTCGAACGGCTGTCTTGGGCCGCTTGCTTCGCATATTTTCAGCTACTATCCTAACCGACATGACACGGCTCTAGGAGTGGCTTTGCAAGGAGACTGCAAATGCTGATCAGCGAAATCCAATTGAGACCTAATCCATCAGGCAAGGCGACACTTGTTGCGCTGGCTGCGCTCATCTTCGTATGCCAGATGATAAGTGCAGCAAATCCGGTTCCTGCGCATGCGGACGGCCTGAAATTGTCGATTGGCGTGGGTGTCCTGCAGACGTTGCTTTCCGGCGGTGTCAAAACGCAGACGAGCCGTCAGACTAAGCGGGTTGTGACGCCTAGGAATCTTCAAGCATCAAAACCGTCAAGCGTGATCGCGCGTCCTGCGCCCGTCGCGGTGGCCCGGGCTAAGGCCCCCGTAGCGGTAGCCCGAGCCGTAGCGACCGTGCCGAGCATTGCGACGACGTCGAAAGCCGCCAAGGCGCGACCTGACCTCATCAAGCCTGCCGAGGCCCTGCCGACGGCGATCGTACAGTCGGAAACCAGCACTCCGGCGGCGGTGTCGCTCACCGGAGCCACGTTGATCTCAACAGCGGCGGAAATAACGGCAGCGCAACAGCACTTGAAATATCTGGGCTATGATGTGCCGACCGAGACGGGCACCCTTGACCTGAAGACTAAGATAGCGGTCATGCAGTTCCAGGAGTCCGTCAAGGCCCCAACAACGGGCGATCTCACGGTGGAGCAGCTTCAGGCCCTGTTCAAAGCCGCCGCCAGTCGCCAGGCGAAGGTGAACTAGCTTGCGTTCCAGACGACCGGGGAAAGCGCTGTCGCAGGTACGCGCGTCCCGATCATCCGCCCACGATTCGTCGGTGTGGCGAAATCGCACTCTGCGTGCTCGCCTACAACATGAAGCGCGTGACGAAGATTCTGGGCTTTGCCGGGTTGCTGGAGGCGATGCGTGCGTGAGCGGATCGGCTCACCGATGGTCACGCTCCACGATGTCTCAGACAACATCGAGGCAGGACAGCGCCGTTTCCAGGGCCTTGGTCAACTGATCGGTCGTCTCAACGTCCGTATAGTGACCGCCGGTGCGCTCGGCGAGACAGCGCAGCGGTTGGCTGTCGGGCAAGTCGTAGCCGATCACGTGGACTTGGATCCGGGTCGGCGATGCCGCCAGCTCGCTCGCGATCGCACAGATGTCGGCACCACAGCTTTCCTGGCCATCGGTGACGACGACCAGTGTGGCCGGTTCGTGGCGATCACGAAAGTAGCTTGCGGCAATGGTCACGCCCTGGCCGAGCGGTGTCGCCCCGCTTGGCGTGAGATTGGCCAAGGCTGCCAGGATGCTGGAGCTGCTATTGAGCTTGGGCGCGACCGTCAGCCTGACGTCGTCGCAATGGGTCATGGTGCCGTTGTAAACCACCAGGCCGAGCGGCCTGACACTGCTGACCGTAGGCGCGATGCGGGCCATCGCCTCTTTGGCCGATTCAAGCCGCGACTGCAGCACCTTGCGCGCTGCCATCGAGCCGGAGCCATCGAACACGATCATGGCAGGCTGCGTACACGCCGATTGGGCAAAAGCCGCAGGCCCGGAGCCGGAAGCGACGAGCAAAGCCAAGGCTATGCGCGTCGCTTGTTGTGCCATGGCGCACCCCCGAAGACCTGAAATACGGGGCCGTTAGGCGTCCCCATATCGATGCTGGGCCAGCTGCTCGAAGAGATCAACCCTTACATTTTTGGCAGGTCTCGCCGTCCATTTCGGCAATGTAATACCGGTTAATCAAACGTTGGACTCCTCCGAACTGGGAGTCGCGCCAAAGCACCGGCTCACTTGTGCTTGCGCCGTAGTTCAGTTGCTCGGATTGAATCCCAGGGCCGCGGCGCCAATACTCATCTTGGCAGACCCATCCGGATTCCAGCCGCCGGCACCCGGCTTGGCTTGGGCAAATGCCTGCTCGGCTTCCAAATGGCGCGTCTTGATGCCCGGCGCGACGGCCTGGCGCAACAGCTTCTCGGCGTTCGGCTGCTCCCAGTCCACGAACAGCTCGGGCTTGGAGCGGGTGAACGGTGGGCACTGTGCCAAGGCATCCGTCGGAGCGCCGTCCGTGAATTTGGCATTCACCACATACTGTTTGGAGCAAACTGCCACCGCGGGCGGCTGGCGCGTGGTCTCGAAATAATCGTAACCCTGCTTCAGCTGCTTCCAGAACACCATCCACTGATTGCCCTGGTGGCGTTTCATGTTCTCCGGGCTCATGCGGAAGGGAAAGGCATGCAGCGGGATCTGTTTCTGCCCGCCCGCGATCGACTCGCGCACCAGGGCATAGATCTCCTCCACCAGCGCATCGGTCATGGCGTAACAGCCAGCCGACTTGCAATTGCCATGCACCATGATGGCCGTGCCGGTACGTCCAAACGCCTTGTCATAGGCGTTGGGGAAGCCGACGTTGAAGGACAGATAATAGTTCGAGTTCGGGTTCAGCTGACCCGATGTGATGTTGTAGAACCCTTCCGGCGCCTGCCGGTCGCCGGATTCCAACTTAGGGCCGAGATCGCCCGACCAGTTGCAGATCGGATAGGTCTTGAAGTGGTAGTAATGGCCGTCGTCGCGGGCCTTCCACACTTCGAGTTCGGACTCTTCCTTGAAGATTCGCACAAAGATCGGCGAGCCGGTGGTCATGCCCTTTTGCGACATGAGCTGCACTGCGGCCTTGGAGACGGGCAGCGCGGCCGGCGCTATGCCACCGCTCTCGACTTGGCCGCAAGCCGCCAGCATCGCGGACGCGCCAACGGCTGCCGCCGCGAGGCCTATCCAACGCAAAAAGCGATACAGCAAGCTCACCCTCGTCTCAACCGTCATTCAGCGCGCCCCAAAGCGCCACGCGGCGCCACCATGAGTCCCTGTCGGTTAATAGATCGTTAGCGGGCGCCGTCCAACGCCCATGTGGTTGTTCTCCCACCGAATCCGAGCACGAGTGTGGCGATAGGGTGTCGCAGGGTGGCGGCGATAGCGCTGGCGGCTCTTTTTGCACTGCGGCAATCCAACTCCCGCCCGCTGCCGTTGACTCCCGTAACCCCTGGACGTAGCGTGCCGAACATTCTTTTCGCAGATGCGAGATGGCGCTTCTGCGACAGTAGCCGCCGCAGCCAGATGGGGCCAGCCGCAGCCAGCGACCTTAGACAATTGGGCCGTCAAGAAAAAGTCCTTACAGAACAGGCCGAGCGAACGAACAAGCCGGTGGGGTGAACGCCAATGAAAATCCTGGTGCCCGTGAAGCGGGTGGTCGACTACAACGTGAAAATCCGTGTCAAGGCGGACGGCACGGGCGTCGACCTGACCAACGTCAAGATGTCCATGAACCCGTTCGACGAGATTTCCGTCGAACAGGCGATCCGGCTGAAAGAGGCGGGCGTGGCGACCGAGATCATCGCGGTGAGCGTGGGGCCGGAGAAGTCGCAGGAGACCATCCGCACGGCGCTGG
>JAYUAJ010000242.1:0-10465 GCA_043741375.1 Hyphomicrobiaceae bacterium
CGGCTCGCACCTCGTCACCAAAGCCGATGGCCTTGCTGGCGACCAGGACCTTGATCGTCTCCGTGTTAGCCTTGGCGACTTGCTTGGGCGCCGGCCGTCCCATCATGCCGTAGGCCAGCAGGCCAGCTGCCAGTGCGGCAAAAATGGCGATTGCCATTACAATCACGCGTGCTCGTCTCATAGCGCTTGGTCCTTCGCCCCGAATTCCGAAACCCCGGTTCTGAGCCGATAGTCGGAAATAATGGTCAACGGGCCGTTAACTGGGGTTCCGAAACGGGACAGAACGAGGCGCTTGGGCGGGGGTGTGTGACCTTTCGGACAACGAAAAAGGGCGGCGGCTGGCCCTTTTGCGTGGCCTGCCGTCGCCCAGTCGATTTTTCAAAGCGTGTTTATTTGCTTACGGACGGAAAAAGTCTGGTGCCGCTGAGTCCGCCATGGGGACCGGCGGCTGATTCGATGTTCAGCCAATGGCGTTGAGAAACCAGGGTGTCGAAGGGTAGACCATGAGGGCTGCGGCTGCCATCGCGATACCGTAGGGAACTCCGGTGCGCGGATGATGCAAGTGCACCAGCCAATCCAGCGTCCGTGCCGACGTTGGCAGCGGCAAGGTGCGGAACACCAGCAGAGTGATGGTCAGAACGCCGCCGGCCATCGCCGACAGCAGGGTGAAGTCGCCGAGGTGGTCAAACCCGAACCAAAGCGCTGCGGCCGCGAAAATCTTGGCATCGCCGCCACCGATCCAGCCGCGCGAGAACATGAAAATGCCGATTGCCAGCATCGCTGCGCCGGTCGCCAGATGTGCGCCGTACTGCGCCGGTGTCAGGCCGACGAACGGGGCAAGGGCGAGAAAGCCCGCCACCAGAAACAGCGAGATGCGATTGGGGATAGTCATCGTTATCAGATCCATGGAGCCGGCGAACGCCATAGCTCCTGGAAATACGCACAAGCACAAGAACGCCAACACTGTTACGCCTCCACTCCTTGACCCTTACTTTTTTGTTTTTGGGCCAGCCACAAGACGCACTGTGGCAGGTTTTTGTAAAATCCAGCTTAAATGCCGGGCAAGTTGTTGCGATTGCTGATGAATATTGTGTTGATCTCAGACCCGAAAAAGACAACGGGCCGCTTGCCGTGAGACAAGCGACCCGTGATCTCCGTCCTTGGCCGCCCACACTGTCTTGCGACAATGTGGGCGGCTTTGGAAGATTACTCGGCGTTCGACGTCTGAAGCGTGCTGGTCACCTTGTCAAAGGTGTTGTTCAGCTCTTGCTTCATGTTGCCGAGGGCAACGATGATGCCGATGCCGACGATGGCAGCGATCAGGGCGTACTCAATGGCGGTGGCGCCGGACTCGTCCTGGCCGAAACGTGCGAAAAGCTTGTTCATGGAACTCTCCCTTACGGAACACTCACTGTCTCTCTCAGTTCAATTGCAGGTATGCCAACCAGCTGGACTGAACTGAGGTCACCTTAGCCCTCTCGATTTAACGCGGAGTAAATGCCGCGAGGATCGATGCTTAACGAAATATATACTCGGGCTGACGGATTGATTAAAATTGTCGCGAGTGAGCAAGGGTTGGCAACTCGCCCAGGAATACCTGACGAATACAGGGTAAGTGGCGCAGGTACACCCAAATAGTTCTATCAGTATTCGGCATTATTGCTGGGGTATGATATGGCAAACGCGTAACAACGCCAGCGCCAGGGTGTTCGGCGATTGTTGCGGCATGCAACCTCCACCATTACCGGTGCGCTTGGCAATTGTTGCCTTTTGCGCAAGTGGCACGCGCGTTTGCAGTTCCTTCACCAATTTCAGTTTCTATCTTCCTCACACGCAGTTCAGCCGCAAGGATCGCTCGTCATGACTCTGAGCCTTACCAAGCTCGCAATATTCGCGGGTTTCTCTGCTCTCCCGCTGTTGGCGTCCGGAGCCATGGCCGAGGATAAGGCCGTCGATCTGGTGGTGCAGTACGATCAGGCGCGCCTGCTCATACTCGATCAGCCGGCTGCCAATATCATCATCGGTAACCCGTCGATCGCCGACGTGACCCTGAAGAGCACGAAGCTCCTGGTCATTACCGGCAAAACCTTCGGTGTCACCAATTTGATGATCCTCAACGATGAGGAAAAGGTGATCTACTCCAGCCGCCTGATGGTCAGGGCCGACGAGAGCAAGGTCGTGACGCTGACTCGCGCCGACAGCCAATTCACCTACGCCTGCACCCCGATCTGCCAGCCTGTGATGAAGGTGGGCGACGACGAAAAGCACATCCAGGGCTTGGCCGCCGCTTCGCAGCAGAAGATGAAGCTGAGCGAGGGACAACCGGACAATCAGCAGTCTGGAAACTAGCTCGGCTCTACTATACTGGTCGCTACAGAGTACATTCATCGGGCTGGATCTGAAAACAGGTCCGGCCCACTGCATTTTAAACCAACCGAACGCGGCACGCCGATTAACGGCGAATTGACTACAATAGATACAAGTTTCGCCAGTTTAACCACTCCCAATGCCTTACCTGTTATAGATCGCGGAAGTTGCGGTCATCACTGTTCGAGAGGCATCTGTGATGCGTTGGATTTCGGGACTGCGCCGTTGCGCGAAGCATTGGCGCAAGGATAGGTCGGGCTCCACGGCAATTGAATTCGGCATGGTGATCGGCCCTTTCCTGGGCTTGCTGTTCGCCATCATTGAAGTCGCGCTGGTCTACTTCGCGCAGTTTGCCATGGAGAGCGGCAACGAAGCCGCATCGCGTGTACTGCGCACCGGTCAAGCGCAGAACGGCAACCTGACGCAGGCTCTGTTCAAGTGGCGCGTTTGCCAAAAGCTGCCGGCGTTCATGGATTGCAACGGCAATCTCACGGTCGACGTGCGCAGCTATCCGACCTTCGCACAGGCAGCTGTGAATGCTGCAGATCTCTTTGGCGACGACGGCGCACGCAACACAACTCCAGAAAAATTCTGCCCCGGCGGCCCGAGCGATGTTGTTGTGGTGACGCTCTACTACAAATGGAATCTCATCATGGGTCTGCCTGGTCTTGGCGACTTTACCGGCAAGATGGGCCTCACTCTTGGCAACACGCCAAGCGGAGCGCGTTTGATCATCACCGGATTTGCGATGAAGAACGAGCCTTATCTGCTGACGGGTACGCTGCCGACAGCTGGCTGCTAATGAGAACTCTAGACCCCCGGCATACAGCCCCCAATCCCGTTCAAGGCAGGTCTAACATGCGAACGACACTCATCAAATTCATTCGAAAACTCATCAGTGACAACGGCGGTTTTGCTGCCGTTGAATTCGCCATGGTGGTCCCGATCATGATCATGATGCTGCTGGGATCGGTTGAAGTCAGTGACGCCCTGACCGTCGACGGGCGCATAAATATTATTTCCTCATCGATCAGTGACGTGGTGGCGCGGTCGACCCCGGTGACGAAGACCGACCTGCGGGACATCTTCAAATTCGGTCATATTCTGATCGGCCGTTACGACATCGGCAGCGTCAAGACCGAGGTGGTCTCGCTTGAGCCGGATCTCGTCACGGGCGTCATGAAAGTGGTCTGGAGCTACAATTCCGACGGTGGAGCCCCGTACGCCGCTGGCTCCAGCTATCCTGGTAATTGGGATGGGATGGCCTCGGCTCCGAATTCGCTGGTCCTTGTCAAGACGAAGTACAACTATCGCTCTCCGATAGGCCAGTTCATTCACGGCAACATCACTCTCAGCCACACCTCCAACAACGTCTCGCGCGTCAGCGCGGTCAAGTGCACGGATTGCTAGACTCGAACTGCAAAAAAAACGAGCCTGCCATCGGGGGGGATGGCCGGCTCGTTTTTTTCAGGCAGGCAGGTAGAGAGAGTCCGTTCGCCCTGTACGGCTCAGCCGCCGCAGGTTTTCAGCACCTTTTGGCGCTCCTGAACGGCTTTGCGCCATTCCTCGGGAGCCACGCCTTGGCAATAGGCCAAGTGGACGGCTTGATCCGTGCTCCAACCGTCGCCCTTCTGACCGCAATTCTTGCTGGTATTCACCTGCATCTGTTTGGCAGACGTCAAGGCGTACCAATTACAATCTTCGTCAGCGCGCGCCGCAACGCCTCCGCCGAGCAGCGACGCCGTGAACGCCGCCATCATCAGACCGCCGCGGATAACGGCGCCAGCCTGGAAAATCCTGCCATTCGTGGTCATTGCTCAGCTCGCGTGATGTTGCAGTGAAACTATTTACAATGATCTGGTGGCTGCTGTCCCGCTTTCAAGTACGCTCCCTGACTGTCAAGGTGACCATCAAGGCGCTGAACCCGCCGGCGGACCGGAACCCTCGATCCATGCCGCCGAATATGCTGCTCGCAACCTGAACACGATCTGAATGCTGCCGTTGTGCGGTGTTCATGTCGCTGGCGCGCCAGAACAGCTTGCGCCGCCCCCGGTTGTCAAGTTGCTGCCGGAATTGACTTTGATACCCACTCCGCCCGCCATACCGCCAGGAAACCACCTCGTGCCGAACCACTCGCAAGCCTACCTTGTCGTCGACGCCGGCCCCGACTTGGTCAGTCCTGAGGCCCTCGGCCAAGCGATCCGTCGGGGCCGGGTTGTGTGCGCCCTGCTGCGGCCAACGACCGGCTTTGGCGCTGGTGAGGCGCGCCTCACCGCATTGATCCGCGCCGTCCAGAGCGCCGCCTGCGCCGCCTTGATCCCATCAGACCCCCAGCTTGCCCTGGCGCTCGGTGCCGATGGCGTGCATCTGCCGCATGAACCCGACGCGACCCTTGTGGAACAACACTATCGGACGGCTCGCGCCATTCTGGGGGCTGACCGTATAGTCGGAGCCGGAGCCGGGCTGTCGCGGCACGACGCCATGGTGCTGGCTGAAGTCGGGGCCGACTATGTGGCTCTAGGCGGCTCTCCGGAACACGACGGTGCTCAGCAGCTTGAGATGGTGTCCTGGTGGGCTGAGTTGTTTTCAGTGCCGTGCGTTGCCTGGAGCGTCACGGACCCTGACTTTGTTGCGCCGCTGGTTGCTGCGGGCGCAGATTTCGTTGCGGCGGGACCTCAAGACGGCCTTGAGCGCGCCACAACGACCTTGGCAATGTTGACCGAAATTCATGAGGCGAAGCCGTGAAACCCATTCCATCCGTTGCTCGCGCGGCCGGTCTGGTGCTGCTGCTTGCCGCCGGGCCAGCGACCTCAGCCACCAAGGTGCAGACCAAGGATACCGAGCCGCCGCCAGCCGATGCGGTCACCGCTTCTCCTCCGGTCAGTCTGGTCGCCGATCCCGCCTATGCCGCCTACGAAGATGGTCGCTATGTCACGGCCATGGCGCTGGCCAAACCATCCGCCGCTGCAGGTGATCCGGCCGCGAACACGCTGATCGGTCGGCTGCATGCCGAGGGGCTTGGGGTGCCGCGCGACCGGGCCAAGGCTGCGGCCTGGTACGGCAAAGGCGCCGAGCTAGGCGATGCCAACGCGCAGTTCGCGCTTGGTCTCATGTTGGCCAAGGGCGATGGGGTGCTGGAGGACAAGGCTGCAGCTGCTCGCATGTTCGAATTGGCTGCGGCCAAGGGCATCGTGCCGGCCAAATACAACCTGGGCGTGCTGTATCTGGCAGGTCAAGGGCGGCCCCAGGACGAAATGAAGGGCGCAGCACTGGTGGCCGAAGCGGCCAAGGCCGGCGATGCCCAGGCGCGTTACGACTATGCGCAACTCCTGGTTTCCGGGGTAGGTGGTGTGTGGAGCGACAGCCAAGCGGCCCACTGGATGGAGTTGTCTGCGCAATCGGGGCTAGCGGACGCGCAGACGGAATTTGCCATCATGCTATTCAAGGGCCGCGGCGTTCCGCCCAATCCGGCGCGCGCGGCGTGGTATTTCACGGCCGCCGCCGAGCACGGCCATCCGGTGGCGCAGAATCGCTTGGCAATGCTCTATACCCTGGGTGTTGTGTATCAGAAAAATCTGGTGACAGCGGCCAAGTGGCATCTGTTGGCGCGCGCAAGGGGTGTCAGCGACTTCAAGCTGGACGCAATTTTTGGCGGCCTTTCACCCGAGCAGAGCAAGCAAGCTGAAACCGATGCCGCCGATTGGCAGGAACGGAACAATCCAACGCCGTAGGGGAAGGGGGCGCTCAGGTGCACGCTTCCCCCGCGGATCGGCCTTGGCCCGACGCCATCTGCGTTAGGCCGGGTCCGCCAGCCTCCATCGATAGTGGGGCGCCCGCTCGCCTCTCAGGAAGCGAACCGAATCGGTCGCATCGACGACGAAGGAGATCAGGTTCGTCACGAACAATACGAGCAGCCAGTGTGCAAGGCCCGGGTCGGCTGCGATCGTACCGAGGCGGGTCGCCATCCACGCGAACATCGGGACCCACAGAATGTGCGTCGCGCCCAGGACGCGGGTGAAACCGATCCGCTCATAGATCAGCGTTTGAGCCGCTACGGCGATCCCCGTCACTACCAGGACGGCTTGGGCCTCGATATGCGTGATGAAGAACAGACAGAGGGCGTTGACACCGACGAGCCACACGCACCACAGACGCGGAACTAGACGGAACCGCAGATAGACCACGCCGAAGAATTCCAACAATGCTCTGAGAAAACGGACCATTCGCATCTCCATTCGTTGCAGGCCTTCGCGGCCTTGCCCTATGGACTAGGGCGGCCCAGCCCGACGCGGATACTGCGCCAAGCGCACCATTCAACTACGCTTCACGCAGTTGGCAGGTTTCCGAGTCCCCGCTACCGAGAGTGAGTCTCGCGAAGGAGCCACATGAAAAAATATGGTCAGTTCTGCCCGGTCGCAAAGTCGGCCGAGATCTTGGGCGATCCGTGGTCACTCCTGATTGTGCGCGAACTCCTTTTGGGCAGCAGCAGGTTCAACGTTCTGCAGAAGGGGCTGCCGCGCATCTCGCCCACGGTCCTCAGTACCCGGCTGAAGGAGCTTGAAAGGCGCGGTGTCATCATCAGACGCCGTCTGAGCGGTCAGCGTGGCCACGACTATCGCTTAACGCCGGCAGGACGCGAACTCTCCGCGGTGATCGATGCGCTGGTGGTCTGGGGCATGCGCTGGGCGCGCGACGAGATGGATGCGGATGATCTCGACGTCTCGTTCCTTATGTTCGATATTCAGCGGCGGATCGACACAACGGCCCTCCCGGACGGCGAAACCGTCCTGTGCTTCACCTTTACCGATGTCGAAAAGTTCAAACGCTGGTGGTTGGTCTGCCACGGTCGCGAGGTCGACTTGTGCTACGAGGACCCCGGCAAGGATGTGAACTGTTTCATCGCCGCCACCGCCCGGGACCTGATCGGCGTCTGGATGGGAGATTTGCCCCTGCCCAGGGCGCTGCAGTCGGAATCCATTCAGCTCATCGGCGACCGCCATTTGTGTCGCACGTTCGCGAACTGGTTTGCGCTCTCGGCAGCAGCCAAGACGCCCAGGCCGGCAAAGAGCGAAAAACCACGCCAGCCCCTAAGCGAGACGATAAAAGCTCCCAGTTGATCGACGGCTAGCGGACCCCCATTGCTGAGGCGTCACTACGCACGTGGTCGGGGCGCCTGCGATTGGCGTATAGGAGTCGAAATCGGCTTCATCCAGGGCGGTCCGCCCCGAATTCCCGAAAGGCGCCATGCTCAACACTCTTTACGACCGGCTGATCGCGCTCTCAAAGAGCGGCTGGGCGCCCTACATTCTGGCTGCCGTGTCGTTTGCGGAGAGTTCGTTCTTTCCCATCCCGCCCGACATCATGCTTGTCCCGATGGCTCTGGCGTCGCCAAAGAGGGCTTGGTTCTATGCCGGCATCTGCACGGTCGCATCGGTGCTCGGCGGGCTGTTGGGCTACGCGATCGGGGCGCTCTTGTACGATTCGCTCGGCCAGTGGCTGTTGAACCTGTACGGCTACGGCGCAAAATTCGAGCAGTTCAGGCAGTGGTACCAAGTCTACGGAGCTTGGGTGATCCTGATCAAAGGCTTCCTGCCCATACCCTACAAGCTGGTCACCATCGCCAGTGGGGTGGCCGGGTACAATCTTTTCTGGTTCCTGGTCCTGTCGCTCGTAACCCGGGGAGCGCGCTTCTATATAGAGGCGGGGCTGTTGAACCGCTTCGGCGGCACGATCGAACCCTTCATTCGTCGCAACCTGGCAGCGACGGTTGCCGGGTCGCTCGCCGTTATCGTGATTGGGTTCTATCTCGCGGCGAAGTTTGCCTGAGGAGTACGTAGCAATGCCGGGCGTCATGAGCGATCTGCGCAAGCCGGAAAATGCGATCTTTCTGTTCCTTCTGGTTTGCGCCGGCGTGTTGCTGACGGCGCTCGGCCTGCAGTATCTGGTGGGTTACGAGCCGTGTGAGCTCTGCCTCAAGGAGCGCTGGGCCTACTACGCCGGCATACCGCTGGCGATCGGCGCGACGGCCATGATCGGCGCCGGACGGCCGCAGTGGGCCGCGATTCTGATCGGGCTCGGTGGGTTAGGGCTGCTGGCCAATGCCGGGCTTGGCCTCTATCACGCTGGCGTCGAATGGAAGTGGTGGGCGGGACCCAGTGCCTGCACGGGCGGGCCGGCGTTGGCGCAGACGCCGGAGGAAATGCTGAAAGCGCTGCAGAATCAGAAGATTGTCCGCTGCGATCAGCCTGCGCTCTACGTCCTCGGGCTGTCACTGGCAGCCTGGAATGTACCGATCGGGCTTGGCCTGGCCGCGCTCGGTGGATTTGCCTCCCGCAGGCTCCTGATCAGAACTAAAACGTAGCAAAATCAGTGCCTTGAAGTGACGCCTCGAGCTGAAACGCCGTTGCGTAGCCATGCCCGGGGCACCGGATTATCCACAGCGCAGTGGCCAAAAAGCTTGTGTCAATGAAATAAACTCCGAAAATAAACAACGGTTCACTTTGGCGCCCATCTGTTGCCTCAAAGCCTCGGCATATTCCTCCTTGTCGGCGGCGTTGAGTTGGTTCGCAGCCGAAAGTACCGAGTACCTGGGCCAGTAAGTGTGGCGCGTACCCAGGAGTAAATGCGTACCAGCGTAATGCGTACCAAGCGTAAAGCGTAAGCGGGAAGCAAGTCGGGTAGCGTCTCTCGTAGCTCCGCCTCGTTTCAGTCAAGCGTCCGGTGGCCTTCCTCAGGTTGTGCGTCAAGGTCCCGGTGTACGGAGCAAGGTATCATGTCGGCTTCCCCTCGTAGCGTGTTGCGTCCCGTCGCATCCGAGTTGGTTAGCGTACCGTTTGCGTTCGTTGCGTCCCCAGTAGTGTACCCAGTTGCGTCAGTCGAGTGCGTTGCGTCCGAGGGCCCTCGTTCGGTGCTTTCCCGTGCGTTGTTGCGGGCGAGGAAGCAGCGGCAGGTAGAACAGTCCCAGCGTATTGCCCGCCGCCGTTCGATCGATGTCGCCAGTAAAGACCTCGGCTTTGTAACCAGTTTTGCGTCGGCCGCTGGTCCCGTTGCGTCGCGTCGCCTGCACTAGTCATCAGTAAGCGTTGCGTCAGTAGCGTGCGGGCTGCCCGGCCCGGAGCGTAAGCGTTCATGCGTACCCGTAGTGATCCCCAAGCAAAAACCCGTCACTGACAACAAGGCGTCAAACACAGTGAACAAATCTCTTCGTCTAGGGAGGAGCGCCCTTGGCAGGGACGGGAATTCCGGCACACGCCCCCGTGCTGCCGGCAACGCGTTGGCAGGCGTGAACGATCGAGACACCTCCACCCCCAAGCGTCACATGCCACGGTCCTGCGTAGTGGCGCCCCCCAGTCTCCTTCCGACGCGCCTGCCATCTTCATCCCCAAGTAACGAACCGCTTTCGCAAGGTAACGCCCTAATGACCAAGCCCAGCAACATCTCTCCTGTGCAGTGGGATCAGGCTCTCGGTCTCGCCCGCCAATCCTGCGCCCGCATCTTCCGCGACGGCGGTTCGCCTCCCGACGCCCTGGGTCTCTTCGGCCTGGAGCCCCGCTCGCGCGGAGAAAATTGGGATCACGCCATCGCCAGCATCGCGCAAAGTCTGTGCTCTTCTGCCCGCTAGCTCGCCCCCTAGCGGACTCTCCACGTCGCTCGAAAGAAGCCCGGCCCCCCGCCGGGCTTTTTCGTTTGCCGGCAGTTGGCTTCAAACTTGCTTCTCAAGCGTTGAAACAGATCGCAGTGGAGCCACCGAATGACCAGAACGAGCCGGAACACCAGCAACGTCGCCATGTCGAACGATGAATTGAGCGCCATGGCTCTGGTGCTCGAGGGGCGGCACGGCACCTTGGCGGCAGATGTTGCCGAGTTCTTCTCGTGCACGCACCTGCAGAACAGCGACCGCCGGCGCGGTGTGGCCTGGGCGCGCGTGGCAGACATTGTCCGCGAGCGCGAGGCGCAGCGGCTCGGCGACGGCTATCGATTCGGGGCCGAGTAGCGGCAAACTCTTCAGCTTTCTCAGGTAGTTATTGTTTCGCCGGTGCGCCGGGCGATCCAGGGATGTCTGACGAAATCCATGTCGACGCAACCTACCCAGACACTG
>JAYUAJ010000243.1:0-10462 GCA_043741375.1 Hyphomicrobiaceae bacterium
GACCACAGTGCCGGCCACCGAGGCGGCCGCGGCGGTGAGAAAGCGCGTCGCGGTGCCGGCATTGCCGAGGAATAGGGGCGCGGCGGGGGGAGTCAATCCGCCCGAACTGGTGACGGTGAAACTGGTGGCGTCCGGCTCATCGACGGTGACGCCCATGGCGCGCAGGGCCTCGGCCATGTAGCGCGTGTCGTCGCTTTTCAGCGCGCCGGTAAGACGGGATGTGCCGCGGGCCAGCGCCGCCAGCAGCAGGGCCCGGTTGGTGATGGATTTCGAACCGGGCGGCGTGACACGGCCGCGTAGGGGGGCGGTTGGTGGGGTCAGGGTGATGTCGAATGCGGGGCGGGTCATGGCGGGTCTATCCGATGGCTCAAATCGCCAGCAGTGAAAAGTCAGACCGGCGGCGGTCCAGGCGACACCGTTGGTTCCGCGTCTAGCCCACCCCCCCACCCCAACCCTCCCCGGAGGGGGCCGTCCGCCCGTGGATTGGGCGCTTACGTCAACCACCCACAGCTCGAACCCCCTCCGGGGAGGGCTAGCTTACCGGGCCGAAGCCCGGCGAAGGCTGGGGTGGGGGGTAGGGGCTGGGCGAGTTCGCTAAGCTAGGTCCCGATCTACGCTTTTCTGCTGGGTTCAAACAGAGTTTCACCAGCATTTAGCACGCCCCCCGCGCCCTAAGCAAAAAACGGATCGTCCGCGTTCTTCAATTCGCACAGATTGCCGTCGGGATCCTGAAACATCCCGACCACGCCCCAGTCGAATGTGCGAACATCCACCGCCACGCCCCGGGCGGTCAGCGCCGCAGCGGCGGCGGCCACATCCTCGACGTTGAACCTCAGCATGGCCGGGTTTTCGTCGTTGCGCTTGCGCCTATCGCGCGCCGCCCCTCCGGTCTCGATCATCAGATAGCCGGCGCCAAAACGCAGACAAACGAGTTCGTGCTTCTCGAACCAGACCGGCAGTCCGAGCGTGTCTCGATAAAAGCGTACGCAGTCGTCAAAGCGCTCCGTAACGAGAATGATGCCGAAGGTTTTGGGATGGAAAGGTGGTGCGGGGGTCATGAGCGCTTCACGCCGGCGCAATGAATGGCTGCGAGATCTCCTGGAACAGCGGCAGCGCCTCCAGCCTTGCCGCATGCGCGGCCAGCGCCGGGTATCGCGTCCAATCGATGAGTCCCGGATGGGCCTCGCCCGCAAACCGCAGCGCGACCGCGACGGCGATATCGGCATGGCCGATCACGTCGCCGAACCAATAGGCGCCGGGCCCCGCCGTCCGCTCCCGCTCCAGCACGGCGAGCACGGACGAAATCTGCGTGCGGCAACGCGCGCTCCAGGTCTCGGATACCTCTTTGTGCATGCGGCGCTCATAGAAGAGGCTGACCGCCTTGTCGGCGAGGCCGGTCCCGAGCGCCACGATGCGCAGAACGCGATGGCGGGCGGGTTCCCGGCGCGGGACCAGCGCCTTGGCCTCGGGAACCAGGCTGTCGAGGTAATCGAGGATGATGTGGCTGTCGATCAGGATGTCGCCGTCGTCGAGTACCAGGGTTGGCACGCGCAAAAGCGGGTTCAGCGGCAGGATTTTGTCCGCGTCGCTAAAAGTCGACCAGGGCCGGTGCTCGAAGGGGAGGCCGTAGAGCCTCAGCGCAACGCCGACGCGGCGCACGAAGGGGGAATCATATTGGCCAATCAGGATCATGGCGGGGTCTCCGGGGCGGATTGCGCTGGGTTGGTCTGAGGTCAATCCACCTAATCCGGCGCGTCGACAAGCGCTTGCGAAAACCGCAAGAGATAGCCATCAGGGTCCTGCTCGGCGAACTGGCGCTGCGTGACGCTTCGCTCGCCTGTACGATAGATTTTGGTCTCCAGCGGCAGAAAGATCGGCCAGCCGGCGGCTAGGAATTTATCCGCCAGCGTGTCGGCATCTTCAACGCTGATTTGGAAATTCACGCCGCGCCCGAAAGGCCGCTCGAGCGGGCCGGTGATCCAGTGCCGGCCCGGCGCGGAGGCTTGCTCCAGCATGATCTGCGCGCCGCCGCAGTCGAGATAGGCAAAGCCCTCGTCCGGACGCGCATAGGCGACGCTGAAACCGGTGAGGTCGCAATAGAAATGGAGCGAGGCGTCGAGGTCGCTGACCAGAAGCTCGGGGACCATTGGGGCGAATGAGAAGTCTGCGGACGGATTTGTCACGGTGCGGGCGCTCGGTGCGAAAGCAGGTTTCGGCGGCTGTTTACAATGGCACGCTCCCGCCTGGACCCACCCCCACCCCAGCCTTCGCAGGGCTTCGGCCCGACAAGCTAGCCCTCCCCCCTTGAGGGGGAGGGTTGGAGTGAGGGGTACGATCTGGGTGCAGACCTATAACCTGCACCCGGCGACTCCCGTTCCGGGAGCTGGCCGCGAAACCTCACCCCTTCGGCGCCAACATCATTACGATCTGCCGGCCTTCGAACCGCGGCTCGCTCTCGACTTTGGCAAAAGTCTCGCTCTCGGCCTTTACGCGCCGCAGCACATCGAACCCCAGCTCCTGATGCGCCATCTCTCGCCCGCGGAAGCGCAACGTCACCTTGACCTTATCGCCTTCCTCGAAGAAGCGCTGCATGCTCCGCATCTTGACGTTGTAGTCATTGTCATCGATGTTCGGGCGCATCTTGATTTCTTTGACCTCGACGGTCTTCTGCTTCTTGCGCGCCTCGGCGGCCTTCTTCTGGGTCTGGTATTTGAATTTGCCGTAATCGAGGATCTTGACGACCGGCGTATCGTCCTTGCCGGCGGCAATCTCGACCAGGTCCAGGCCGGCCTTTTCGGCCATGCCCATGGCTTCCCCGGTGGGCACCACGCCATGATTGAGGCCGGCCTCGTCGATCAGCTGGACCTGACGGGACCGGATGTCGCCATTGATATTCGGGCCGTCCTTCTCGCGCTCTTGCGCGGGCTTCATAGGTCTACGTGGGATGGCGGTGGCTCCTGTTCTGTTGGTACGGTTGTAGCGGCGTGGCGATGGCGACGCATCGACGCGCCGTAATGTCGAAGAGCGGGGCGGTGAAGTCAAGTCTTGCGCGCGCCCAGGCCCCCGGTAAGCTCGGCATAGACCGCAAGCGTCTGTCGTTTCAGGTCATCCGCGCGGAAGCGGGCGAGCGCACGGAGACGGCCGCGCGCGCCGATGGTGCGGCGTTCCTGGTCGGGCAGTTGCAACGCCGCGCCCAGCGCTGCTGCCAACGCCGCCGCGTCGCCGGGCGGCACGCGCCAGCCGGTGAAATCCGGCGCGGGGGCCGAAACGATGGTTTCCGTCAGCCCGCCGATGTCCGACACGATCACCGGGCAGCCCATTGCGGCGGCTTCCACCGAGGTGCGGCCGAAACCTTCGGGTTCGATCGAGGCGCACAGGCCGAGTTCGGCGAGCGCGAAGCCCGCCGGCACGTCGTCCAGGGGGCCAGGCAGGCGGACCACGCTGTCGAGCCCGGCCTGGGTGACGGCGGCCCGCAGCTGCTCGGCGTAGTCAGACTTGCCGCCGCCGCCCCCCGCCAGCACGACGACGACGCCTTTGAGTTCGCCGCGGGCGTGCAGTTGCCGGACCGCCTCGATGACGACGCGCTGGCCTTTCAGTTCGGAGAGGCGCGCGACCATCAGCACGACGCGGTCGCCTTCCGTGAGGCCCCAGCGCGCGCGCAACGCGGCCTTGCGCTCGGGCGAAATGGCGGACGGATCGAACTTTTCGGGGTCGATGCCGCGGTAGATGATGGCGAGGCGATCGGCCGGGACGCCATAGCGCGAGCGGATCAACCCGGCCGTAAACTCCGAATTGGCGATCACCCGGTCGCCCTTGGCCATGACCGAGTTGTACCAGCGTTTTACCGGCCCCGCCTCGGCGTAGGCGCCGTGATAGGTGGTCACGAACGGTAATTTCAGTCGCCGCGCCGCCCAATAGGCGGACCAGGCGGGCGCGCGGCTGCGGGCGTGGATGAGGGTCACGTTTTCTTTGCGCGCCAGGGCGGCAATGCGCCCCGCGTTGGCCCAGATGGTCGCCGGGTTCTTGCTGGCGACTGGCAACCGAAAAAGCTCGCCGCCCGCCTCGCGTAGCGCCGCTTCCAGCCGCCCGCCCGCGCTCGCCACCAGCGCCCGCGCGCCAGCCTTGACCAGCGCCTCGGCGATCTCGACAGTCGTACGCTCCGCCCCGCCCTCGTCCAGACGCGGAATGACCTGTAAGATGGTGAGGCGCGCGGTTTTCATGGGCGGGACAAAACAGCGAAAATGACCGGACAGCAACCCTTGCTTGAGGTGGACGACCGCTGGGGCAAGCGCCGGCTGGCTTTTTTGCGCCGAGAGGCGCGCGCGGGGGCGGGCGACAGGCGGCCCGGACTGTTCTGGATGAGCGGCTTCAACTCCGTCATTACCTCCAGCAAGGCGACGGCGCTCGACGAATGGGCCGAGCGCGAGGGGCGCGCCCTAACCCGTTTTGATTACTCCGGACACGGCCAATCGGACGGGACGCTGGCCGACGGCTGCATCGGCCAATGGCTCGCCGACGCGCGCGCCGCCTTCGATCAGCTTACGGCCGGCCCGCAGATCGTGGTCGGCTCGAGCATGGGCGGCTACCTCGCGTTGTTGCTCGCGCTTGCCAAACCTGGGCGCCTCGCCGGCATGGTCCTGATCGCCCCGGCCTGGAACATGACCGAGCGCCTGATGTGGGAAGAAATGCCGGCCCAGACGCGAGAGATCCTCGCGCGCGAAGGCGTCTGGATGCGCCCCTCGGCCTATGGCGAGCCCTATCCGATCACGAAAAAGCTGATCGATGAAGGCCGCGAGCACCTGATCGACATTTACGATCTCGATGTCGGCTGCCCCTTGCGCATCCTGCATGGCTCCAAGGATGCTGATGTGCCGTGCAAGGGTTCGGTCGAGCTGATGAATGCCCAGGGCAATGTGAATTCGCGCATGATCGTCATTCCCGATGGCGATCATCGGTTAGCGCGCGAGCAGGATATCGCGCGGCTCATTGAAATCATTGAGGAGCTTTAGGGCGATGGCGATGCCTGACGCGGGCGCATTGCGGCTCTCCGACACCACGCTCCATCATCTTGCGCCCTTGGTGCAGCGGCCGACGTACAACCGTGCGGACGTGGCGACGGGCATTGTGCATCTGGGGCTCGGCGCGTTCACCCGAGCGCATCAAGCCGTGTACACGGACGATGCCCTGGCCGCCGGCGATCCCCGCTGGGGCATTCTCGGCGCGTCACTGCGTTTCCCCGCAACGCGCGATGCGTTGGCGGCGCAAGATGGTCTCTACACGGTCGCGGCGCGCGACGCCGAGGGGACGCGTCTGCGCGTGATCGGCGCGCTGACCGGCTTGGTGGTGGCCCCGGAAGATCCCACCGCGTTGGTCACGAGAATGGCTGCGCCCGAGGTGCGCATAGTTTCTTTGACTGTGACCGAGAAGGGCTACTGCCACGATCCTGCGACGTCCACGCTGCGCGAAGATCATCCCGATATACTGCACGATCTCGCAAATCCCGCCCCTCGCTCGGCGCCCGGACTGATCGTTGCAGCCCTCGCCAAGCGGCGCGCTGAAAACATTGCTCCGTTTACGGTGTTGTGCTGCGACAATCTCCCGGCCAACGGCCGTACCGTGCGCGCCGTGGTGACGCGCCTTGCCGAACTGCACGACCCTGAACTCGGCAAATATCTCGCCGGCACGCTCGCCTGCCCCTCAACCATGGTGGACCGCATCGTACCGGCGACCACGGATGAGGACCGGGGGCGCGTCGCGTCGGCCCTCGGAGCGGAGGACGCCTGGCCGGTCGTGACAGAGCCCTTCTCGCAATGGGTGATCGAGGATCATTTTCCGCTTGGCCGCCCCGATTGGTCCGCCCACGGCGCCGAACTCACCGCCGATGTCGCGCCCTACGAGCTGATGAAGCTACGCCTGCTGAACGGCGCCCATTCGTGCCTGGCCTATCTCGGCTATCTCGCTGCCTGCGAAACGGTCGCCGACGCCATGGCCGAACCCGTAATCGCGGCGTTCGTCGCGCGGCTCATGCACGACGAGGTGACGTCGGTACTGAAGGCCCCGCCCGGCGCCGATGTGGAGGCTTACGCGCTTATGTTGTTGCAGCGCTTCCGCAATCCGGCCCTCAAACACCGCACCTGGCAGATCGCCATGGACGGCTCTCAAAAACTGCCGCAGCGGCTGCTCGGAACCATCCGCGATCGCCTGACGCGCGACTTGCCGATCCCGCATCTCGCGCTCGGCGTCGCCGCCTGGATGCGCTATGTGACGGGAACGGATGAGGCTGGCCGGGCGATAGATGTGCGTGATCCCATCGCGGCCGAGCTGCGGCGGCGTGCCGACGCCGCCGGGCCTGTCGCCGAGCGGCTGGCTCCGGCGTTGCTCGGTATCGAGAGCATTTTCGGGAACGACCTGCCGACGAATCCTCGGTTCGCGGGGCCGGTTACTGCGGCGCTGGCGTCGCTGTTCGCACACGGAGCGCTGGCGACATTGCGACGTGGACTGTAGGTTGGGTTAGCGCGCCGATGTCGCTAACGCATTGCACAGACTTGATTCGCGCGTAACCCAACATTTCACGGCACGTTGTGTGATGTTGGGTTACGCGCGCAAGAGCAGATTGCCAAACATCATGTGCCGTGGCGCGCTAACCCAATCTATGCCCCTACCTTACAAAAAACCCCACAAAATTCTGCACTGGCCTTGGCGTCCCAATCATCCCCTTCTTCCCCGCGACATCGACATACACCTGCGTCGACGTCCCGCCATCGAGATTGATCGCGCGGTCGCAGCCGAAGCCGCCTTCCGCCACCGGCGCAGCCAGCAACTGCCCTGTCTCTCGCAGCGTCAGCGGATTGAAAATGGCGAACACATAGATCCAATCCCCCGACAGGCAAATCGCCGAGCGCCCGGCTTCTGGCCCGCCCTCCTTGCGCATGCCGACTTTTCCGCCCGGATTGACGATCAGCGGTCCGGCCTGGAGCGCCGACGTTATGCCCTTGGCCGACGTCGCAACCTTGGACCAGTCCAGATGCGCGCGCTTTTTGTCCGCATAGAGAACGCCAGAGCAGACGCTGCATTTCTTGGCGGGCGCGAGTTTCTGGCCATCGACAATCAGCAGCCCGTTCGGCGCCAAAGAAGAATCATCCTTGATCCACCAGAATCCGCCGTTGATCACCAGCGCCGCTTTGGCCGCCGCGCCGACCTGATCGGCGGAGTTTCCGCTGGCGTCCTTTTGCGCCAGCACGCGCATCTCCACCGCCGACTGCGCGAGCCGGTAGACGTGCATGTCGGCGACCTGCGGCTCCTTCACCGCCAGCTCCTCGATGCCCTTGGCGAGCGGCTGCCACTTGGCTGCGGCCACCAGCTCCTGGAGATGCAGTACCCGGTCATTGGTATCGGCGGCGGCTAGGGCCGGAGCAGCCAGAATCGTCAGCAGGCTCAGCAAGCCCAGCGCGGCAAACATCCGTGTCACGAAAAGTAGTCCTTGATCTGTTCCGGCGTGAGATTACTGCCGCACAAGATTGTGGCGACGCGCTGTCCCGCAAGCGCCGACCGGTTTTCGAGCACGGCCGCCACGCCGGCGACACCTGCTGGTTCGATCAAAAGCCCGTAGTGATCGCGGCAGAAGCGCATGGCCTCGCGGATCGCCGGTTCCGACACGGCCCACACGTCGTCCACGGTCGCGCGCATGCATTCGAGGGCATACGGGACCGGCTCGCGCACGGCGATGCCATCGGCAATGCTGGCGGCCGATTGCGTCGTTACCGGTTTTTGGGCGTGCCAAGAGAGCTGCATGGACGGCGCGGCCGCGTCGACAACGCCGATCACCTTGCAGGCCGGCATCTCGGCCTTCATCCAGGCGCCGACGCCGGTCAGCAGGGCGCCATTGCCGAGCGGGACGAGCACGGCATCGAGACAGTTTCCCGCCCCGGCCAGCGCGCGCGTCATCTCAAGCGCCATGGTTCCAGCGCCCTCGGCGATCGCGGCCCAGGCGCCGTCTTCTGTGTAGAGATGCCCGTTCTGTTGCGCGAAAACCCTGGCCGCCAGCTTGGCCGCGTCAAAGTCCGCGCCCTCAAGGATCACTTCGGCACCAAGACGGCGCATGGCCGCGATCTTCAAGACATTCGCTGTGGTAGCGGCGAAAATCGTAACGCGGCGCCCACGTTTGCGCGCGGCAAAGGCCAGACCCTGGCCAAGTTTCCGGCCGAGGCCGCGACTAGGGGCTCGTCTCGCGGCAGAGTCGCCAGCAGCCAATCCGTACCGCGCCCCTTGAACGCCCGGATCGGGTTCAGCGTCTCGACCTTTGCGTAAAGCTGGCAGCCCAAGGCGGCGTCAGCCGTGTCGTGCCGCATCAAAGGGCTATCGCGGAACACGGGATCGATGCCGGCATAAGCTTTCGCTATGCCGGCCGCAGTCGGTGTGGCGGTATCGGTCATGAGGCGAGATTAGTCGCAAAATCCATCGGATGGTAGGTTGTAATCGCCGCTGCGAAGCGCACCAAGAGATCGAAACGCGAGATCGTTGTTCTAGCGCAATGCCGGTGGCGTCAAGCTTCCCCGGTTTGATGACCTCGGCTCACAGCAGCCTATCAAATTAGGGCATCATGGCCTTCGCCGGGATGACAAACTGGATGAGATCTAGGTGCTTACTGATCGTCTATCTCGTTTTGCCGGTTACTTGGATGCATGCCGTCCCCACCCGCGAGGAGAGGGACGGCAGACCGGCGATTTTGCACTCAGCCGAGGCGGCGTCCTACTCTGCCGCGACCTTAGCGCCAACTCCAATCGGGCAGGAGACGCCCGTACCGCCGAGCCCGCAATAGCCGCGCGGGTTCTTGGCCAGGTATTGCTGGTGATCCTCTTCGGCGTAGTAGAACGGTGGCGCATCCACGATTTCTGTTGTGACGTCGGCAAAGCCCTTGGTCTTCAGCGCCTTGGCGTAGGTCTGCTTGGCCATGAGCGCCGCTTCCCGCTGGGCTGCGGAATAAGTGTAGACGCCCGAGCGATACTGGGTGCCCATATCGTTGCCCTGGCGCATGCCTTGCGTCGGGTCATGGCTCTCGAAGAACACTTTCAAAAGCTGTTCGTAGCTGACCAGCTTGGGATCGAACACTACGTGCACGACTTCATTGTGCCCCGTCATGCCGGAGCACACTTCTTTGTAGGTAGCGTTGGGCGTGGGGCCGCCGGCATAGCCCACGGCGGTCACGTGCACGCCTGGCAGCGACCAGAATATGCGCTCGGCGCCCCAGAAGCAGCCGAGGCCAAACATGGCTTCCTCGGACCCGGCCGGATACGGGCCCATGAGGGCCGCGCCGTTCACGAAGTGATGGCGAGCGGTGGGGATGGCGTCGGCACGGCCTGGCAGGGCATCGCGGGCCAACGGAATTTCAGAGGACTTGCGCGAAAACAGCATAGTGGTCTCCTGGTTGGTGAGGTCCGGGGCTGTGAAGCCGAGCCTTGTGAAATCGGGGCAATCAGTTGGCGAAAACGTTGACACGGCGGCGATAGAGCCCAAATCCATAGAGCAGCACACCCAACACGCCGAACACGGCAAACGCTGGTGTTTTCAGCGCGGTAAGCAGCACCGGGTCCCACAAGGCCGGGTGCACATGCCCCTCAATGCCAGCCTGCAGCGCGCCCAGCGACGACGGGCTCAGCGCAGACCAATCCTTGCCCAGCGAGGCGAACGCGAGCTTGGCGCCGCTCTGGTAGGATTGGGTGACATCGTTCACCAGGGCGATGATCCCCACCAGGATCGACCAACCGCCCAGCCATCGGAACAGGAACATGCCTCGCCTTTCTGCTGCCCGCGCTACGGGCGGTCTGCTACACTTGCCTTTTATATAGGCGTCACGGCCGCCGGCGTCACGGGTGGCAGCCTATAACATTCGCGTGGGCGCGGCGTGCTGTGCGTTCGAAACGCCTGCTTGCGGGCGCGCGGCGCATCAGTATAGTGCGCCGCTCTTGCGGAGAGGTGGCCGAGTGGCTGAAGGCGCACGCCTGGAAAGTGTGTAGGCGGGCAACCGTCTCGGGGGTTCGAATCCCCCTCTCTCCGCCAAACAAGTCATCTAAACTATTGTTTTTATTGGATTTTTGAAATTGAAGGCCGTTTCGTACCCACAATTGAACCCACATAGGAGTTTGGAATGCGCGGCGGCGAATGGGCACCTCGAAACTTGCTATACGGCGAGGTGAATTGTGGTCACGGCGAGCAAAGCTCCGTTGTTTCCGATATCTGCCCTAGCGGCTCCGTGAGCCGGCGGAGATGGCAGTGCCGGCGACGTTCGGTGACTGAGGCATCGCACTAAAGACTAAGGACGAGCGCAGCTTCAATATGCATCGCCCAAGCAACGCGCCGGGTCATCTCCTCCAGTCCTGGTGCCTGAGGGCGCCAATGTTCAATTCATCCCGAACCGTACGCCATCGGGACAAGTGTCGATCCAGCAGCGTGATGAAGCGCTCAT
>JAYUAJ010000244.1:0-10387 GCA_043741375.1 Hyphomicrobiaceae bacterium
CGCGCGACGCTGCTCATAATTGTTATTGAGTAGCCCGACTGGAAATCGCCAGACGTCTCCAAGTGGGTCTTGGTGGTGGCTGAGCCAAGCGTGCAGATGCTGTCCCAGGCGAGGCGGCCGCCGGCGCCGGATGTGTCACCATTGGTGCAGGCCCCAGCAGAAGATGTCCCCGATTGCAGCCGCGCTTGTTCGGACGCGGCATCGACGCACTCGTAGGTGCTGCCGCCCTCCATGGCCTTGCCAAACAGGCCCTGGACGGCCGTATGCTCCCAACACCCAGCCTTGCGGGCGGGCAGCTGAAACGGCTCTGCGCCGAACGATGGCGTCACGGCGACCGCTACCCCAAAACAGGCAATACCTGCGATCCAACGCGTGGCGGCCATTTGAACGTCCAATTTGAGCGGCGATGACGCAAAGCCTTATAGCGTCTCAGCAATAACGCAAGGACACTCCAAATGCAGATTACCGGCAACACCCTTGGTGTCACGGGCTGCGGCATTAACCAGACGCGGTCACAAGAGTCAGCACAATCCGAAAGCGAAGCTAGTTTGCGCGCCGGTTTGGTTCGAGCGATGCCACCTGCAACGGCAGCTTGGCCGCCTGGGGAATGTGCATGCAGCGTGACGGTCGGATCGATGGTTGGCGGGGCGCGGCCGTTCTGTTGGTCATTGTCGGCCATCTGATCGAATTTCGGTTCCGAGCCTTTACCGAGACTGACAAGCTCAGCGTGATGATCCATGATCATTCGCTGACCGTGACAACGGCTTTGAAGTACGCCCTGTTGAAATTCATCGCCCCCTTGCAGAACATCGGGGTTGATATCTTCTTTATTATCAGCGGCTTCCTGATAACCAGCCTGTTGCTCAAGGAGGAGCGGGCGCGCGGGGCGATCAGTATACCTGCGTTCTATGTCCGCCGCGTCTGCCGCATCCTGCCGGCGTTTTACGTGTTTTTGTTCGTTATGTTCGTTCTTTGGTCGGCTGGCCGGATCCATCTGCCGGCCACCACGTTCGCCCTCAGCGCGACGTTCCTGTTCGATCTATGGCCCGATTGGGCCAGCTGGTGGGTCGGGCATTCCTGGTCGCTGGCGGTCGAGGAACAGTTCTACCTGGTGTGGCCGCTGGCATTCGCGGTATTGGGAACGCGCTACCGGACCATGGCGCTGGCGACGCTGCTGGCCGGATTGGTGTTGTTTTCCGAGGCGCATTACCTGACGTTGAGCTTCGCCCACATCGCGACGGGCGCGCTGGTCGCCCTGTCGGACCGCGCCAAGAGTTGGATAGAAAGCATCGCGACCTGGCCAATCATAGCTCTGGCCGCCGGACTGGTCCTCATTCAACCGGTCTTTATTGATCATCTAGAAATTCACGCCACCCTCGAGGCCATCACGCCGCTGCTCCTGGCGATTGTTTTTTTTGGCAGCATCTGGGGACGCGGGCCGTTTGTAGCACTAATCTCTATGGATTGGTTGCGACGGGTCGGTCTTGTGTCCTACAGCGTCTATCTGTGGCAACAGCTCTGGACGGCAAAGCCGGAGTTACTGGCCGCCAACACAATCCTGTACCTTCCCATACTTTTGATAATTCCCGCTCTGTTATCGTACACTTGTATTGAACGCCCAATGATCAAACTGGGCCACCGGCTGTCGGACAGCATCGCTGCGCGCGCGCCGCCGCTATAGGCGAGGGCCGCGACCTGAGCCGATTTTCATGGCCGCCGCGTCCGATCCCCTCTAGTCAGGACCGGCCATGAAAACCAATCTCGCTCCCCTCGTCTGGCTTGCCCCGTATGTGCTGCGCTACAAGCGCATCGCACTGATCGCCCTCATCGCCCTGGTCGTTGCCTCGACCAGCATGGTGTTGGTACCGGTCGGCGTGCGCAACATCATCGACCGCGGGTTTGCCGGCGCCGACCGGGCAACCGTGAACCTGTATTTTCTCCGCATGATCGGGGTCGGCGTGTTGCTCGCCTTCGCCAGCGCCGCGCGCTATTTCTGTGTCAGCTGGCTTGGCGAACGCGTGGTCGCTGACGTGCAAACCGACGTGTTCCAGCATGTGCTGAAACTGGGGCAGGGCTTTTACGAGAAGACCCAAACCGGTGAACTTCTCAGCCGCCTCACCGCCGATACCGGCCAAATCCGCAGCGCCGTCTCGACCGCGATTTCCCAGACCTTGCGCAATCTGCTGATGCTGATCGCGGCCTTTGTGATGATGTTTCTGACGTCCACGAAACTCACGCTGCTGGTGCTGGTCGCCATCCCGCTCATCGTGTTGCCGCTGGTGTTCTCGGGACGGGGCGTGCGCAAGCTGACCAAAGAGGCGCAGGATTCGCTGGCGACTGCCGCAGCTCACGCCGGCGAGAGCCTGATGGGCATCCGCACGCTGCAGGCCTTCACCAACGAGCTGCCGGCGGGCAAACGCTTCGGCGACCTCATCGAGACCGCGTTTCAGGCCGCCCGCAAACGGCTATGGGCACGCGCCACGCTCACCGCCGTCGCGATGTCGCTGGTGTTTTCCTCCGTCGTCGGCGTGTTGTGGTACGGCGCCACGGAAGTCATGGGCGGGCAGGTCTCGGCCGGCAATCTGGTGCAGTTTGTTCTCTACGCGGTGTTCGCGGCCGGCGCGCTCGGCGAGCTGTCCGAGGTCTACGGCGAAGTGCAGCAAGCAGCTGGTGCGGCGGGGCGTCTCTCCGAGCTCATGGCCTTGGTTCCGGAAATCGCATCGCCCGCACATCCCAAGCCTCTCCCGAGATCCACGCAGGGACGCCTCGAGTTCCGCAACGTCAGCTTCCGCTATCCGTCCCGCCCCGAGGCCGCCACGCTCGACAACGTGTCATTCAAAGCCGAGCCCGGAGAAACCATCGCCATCATTGGCCCGTCTGGGGCGGGCAAGAGCACACTCTTCAACCTGATCCTGCGCTTCCATGACGCCAGCGTGGGCGCAGTCCTGATCGACGGCGTGCCGGTGAACGAGGCCGATCTCGCGGACGTCCGCCGCCGGTTGGCGCTGGTGCCGCAGGACGTGACCATGTTCGCCGATACGGTGGCCGCCAACATCGCCTATGGCACGCCGGGCGCCTCGCAAGCCGGCATCGCCGCTGCTGCCCGCACCGCAAATGCCGACGCCTTCATCGCGGCGTTGCCGCACGGCTATGCGACGCTGATCGGCGAGCGTGGCGTGACGCTGTCAGGCGGCCAGCGCCAGCGCATCGCAGTCGCCCGCGCGGTGCTGCGCAATGCCAAGATCCTGCTGCTGGACGAAGCCACCAGCGCGCTCGACGCCGAAAGCGAGGCCGAGGTGCAGAAGGGACTCGCCGGGGCCATGCAGGGCCGCACCACGCTGGTGATCGCGCACCGCCTCGCCACCGTCATCCGGGCTGATCGCATTCTGGTGCTCGATGCGGGGCGGATCGTGGAGCAGGGCACGCACGAGACACTGACGCGGGCCGGCGGGTTGTATGCGCGGCTCGCCGCGATGCAGTTGCGCGACGGGAGTGGGGTGGTGGGGCCTCTGTTTGCGCCCGTCGAGGCTGCGTAATCAGCGCCGCGAATGGAACTGGGAGTGCGCCTAGATTGACCGGCTTCGGGCGTGTGCGCTGTAATGGTGGCTGTTGCCAACTACGGCCTGCCCGTATACAATCATGCGCGACAACGAATTCAAATGGGACGACCGGAAGGCGGCGGCTAATTTCCGCAAACATCACGTCGCATTCGACTTCGCCCGCAGCGCTTTCGACGACAAGAAAGTCTTCGAACGCCTCGACACCGACGAGACGGACGAAGAACGCTTTCTAGCTACCGGGCTGGCTGGCGTTCGTATGCTGACCATTTGCTACACCCAGCGCGGGCCCCGGAAGCGAATCATATCGGCATGGAAAGCGACACGGAATGAGCAAAACTCTTACAACGAGCAGAACCGCGATACGATCAAGTCTGGCGCGGCCAAAGAAAGTCCGTAACTCGTCATCTAAGAAAGACGAATTCGGAATGACGCCCGAAGCCTACGCTTATCTCGACGCCATGACCGACGAAGAAGCGCTCGCCAACGCCCGCGCCGACCCCGATGCGCGCCCGTTGGAAGACTACCCTCACCATGTCATGCGCCGTGTGTCGCGGGCGAAGTGGATCCGCTGGCAACACGGCCTATCGCAAGAGGGTTTTGCGGAGGCCTTCGGCATTCCGCTCGGCACGCTGCGCGACTGGGAGCAGCACCGCTGCCAGCCCGATCAGGCGGCGGCGAAGCTGCTCGAGGTGATTTTACGCGAACCGGAGGCGGTGAAGCGCGCGCTGGCCGTGGCCTGGGATGCGCCGGTCAAGACGTAGGGTGGGCTGAGCGCACTTCAGCGAAGCCCACCGCCACGGGAGCCGTCGTTGCGGATGGAACGGTGGACTTCGCGAAGAGGCTCAGCCCACCCTACGCCGACGCCCAGCCCCCACCGCCCCACCCCACATTCGTATGTTTGTACTTTGCTATTTGCCGTCACGGCGGAAAAAGTCGTCGACGGAATCCGGCTTGATCTTTTAATCGCCATATGGCTATATTGCTGAATGGCGATCCACACAACAAACCTTGCAACCTTGAACCGAGCCTTTGCGGCTCTGTCCGATCCGACGCGGCGGGCGATCGTCGCGCGGCTGGCGGCAGGCGAGGCGACAGTTTCGCAATTGATGGAACCGTTCAAACTCAGCCAACCGACGATCTCAAAACACCTCAAGGTGCTGGAGGACGCTGGCCTGATTGAACAAGGGCGCGATGCGCAGAGACGGCCGCGCAAACTTGTCGCGATAGGCCTCAAGGATGTCGCCGATTGGATTGAGCCGTTTCGCGCGCAGTGGGAGCGCCGGCTCGACAATCTCGACAAGCATTTGGCTACACAGAAAAAGAAAGGGAAATAGATGTCTACCAAGAAGTTATCTACGGCGGCTCGAACTGCGGACGTCAAATCCGAATCCAACCTGACCATCGACCGGACCAACCACACGATTATACTTGTCCGTAGTTTCGACGCACCGCGCGAATTGATCTTTGACTCCTGGACGCAGCCTGAGCAGGTTTTGTGCTGGTGGGACCCTACTGGCGCGCCGCTGGCGGAATGTGAAATAGACTTGCGTCGGGGCGGAGCATTCAAGTTCGTCTATCAGACCTTGGCCGGAGCGCATCCGTTCACCGGGCTTTATCGAGAGATCGCGCGCCCTACTCGCCTTGTGTTCGAGGCCATGGGCGCCGTCGGAAAAGTCATTCTCGAGGAGAGAGGCGGCACGACGCTGATGACAGTATCAATCACATGCGCGTCAAAAGCCGCATTTGATCATTTCCTGACCTTGGGCGTCGATAGAGACACTGCGCGGACGTTGGACAACCTTATTGCGTATGTTCGCGCTAAATGGAGTTGAGCCATGATAACCGGCGGATGTTCTTGCGGACAAGTTCGCTATCAGGCGAATAGCGAACCGCTATTTCAACTTCTTTGTCATTGCCGCGATTGCCAGAAAGCGTCCGGTACCGGCCATGTACCGGTCATGGGAGTCGCCAAGGCGCTCTTCAAGGTTGTTGGCTACACCAAAAGCCACGCGGTGATTGGCGGCAGCGGCAAACCGGCGATCAGGAATTTTTGCGCCAATTGCGGAAGCCTGGTCTTTGGCACGCCGGAGAGCGCTCCGCATCTGGTGACGATCTACGCTGGCAGCCTCGACGATCCGGCCACGTTCCAACCGCAGATCGCAGTCAACACCAAGAGCCGTTCGAGCTGGGACCGAACAGTTGGCCAGATACCCGAGTTCGATACCATGCCGCCGAGGCCACCGGCGAATTGAGACCGATCGCCGGTGAGGCCCCCAGCCCTCACGCCACATTGGTATGCTTGTACTTGTCCAGCAGCCGGTGCGGCTTCTTCAGCGCGTCGCGGCGGAAGGGGTCGCCGAGTTCCTGCGTGACCATGACTTCAACCACCGTCGTCTTGCCGTCCTTTTGGGCTTTGCACGCCGCATTCAGCGCTTCGCCGACATCCTTCAGTTTTTCGACCACCACGCCTTCCGCGCCTATGCTCTTGGCGATGCCGGCAAAGCTCGGGTTCTCCAGGTTCACGCCCAAGAAGCGGTTGGCGTAGAAATCGACCTGGTTCTTCTTTTCCGCGCCCCACTGCTTGTTGTGGAACACGACGGCGGTGGTCGGGATTTTCTCACGCACGCACGTCAGGATTTCACCGAAACTCATGCCCCAGGCGCCGTCGCCCACATAGGCCACGGCCGGGCGGTCGGGCTGGGCCACTTTGGCGCCAATGATGGCGGGGAAGGCATAGCCGCAATTGCCGAAGCTCATGGCGGCGAACATGGAGTTGGGCTGCTTGAAGCGCAGGTAGGAATTTGAGACCGAGCAGATGTTGCCGATGTCCGTCGACACCATCGCGTTGCCCGGCAGAGCCTTCTCCAGTTCGCGCAGCATCTGGCGCGGGTGCATGTGCGTAGAACCCTTCGAGACGCTCCTGGACCAGTCGTCGGTTTCCTCCGTCCACGCTGTGAGTTCTTTCTCCCAAGCATCCTTTTGCGCCCGAATCTCGGCCTTGCGCTTGTCCGCCGAGGCGGCGCCCTCCAGCTTGCGATTTGCCAATCGGTAGGTGAGGGCCTTGGCCGCTTCCTTTGCATCGCCGACGATGCCGACGGAAATCTGCTTCACCAGCCCCAGCATGCGGTGATCACTGTCGACCTGGATGATCTTGGCGTTTTTGGGCCAGTAGTCCATGCCGTGCTGCGGCAGCGTGCCGAATGGCCCGAGCCGCGTGCCCAGCGCCAGCACCACGTCGGCCTGCGCGATCAGCTTCATTGCGGCCTTCGACCCCTGGTAGCCGAGCGGGCCGCACCAGAGCGGATGATCCGAGGGGAAGCTGTCATTGTGCAGATAGCTGTTGACAACGGCCGCCTGCAGCGTCTCGGCGAGGTCGACGCAGTCCTTGACGCCGCCCGCCATGATGACGCCGCCGCCCGAGACGATCACCGGGAACTTGGCTTTGGCCAGCATATCGGCCGCTTCGTCGAGGCTCGCGTCGGCACCAGGTCCGCGCAGGATCTGGCGGGGTTTGGCGATCTCGTAGTCCGCTTCTCCATAGAAATTATCGCGCGGGATGTTGAACTGCGCCGGTCCGCGCTCGCTCATGGCCATGTCGAAGCAGCGCGCCAAAAGTTCGGCCATGCGCGGGTGTTTGGCGACATGCGCCTGGTACTTCGTAATTTTCGAGAAGATCGGCAGCTGCTCGGTTTCCTGGAAGCCGCCAAGCCCCATGCCGGCGGTGCCGGTCTCCGGCGTGATCACGACCACCGGCGAGTGCGCCCAGAAGGCCGCCGCCGTCGAGGTCACAAAATTCGTAATGCCCGGCCCGTTCTGCGCGATGCACACGCCGTGTTTGCCCGAGACGCGTGCGTAGCCATCCGCCATGTGGCCCGCGCCCTGCTCATGCACGGTGGGGATGAAGCGGATGCCGGCGGTCGGGAACAAATCCAGCGCGTCCATATAAGCCGAACCGACAATGCCGAACACGTCCTTGACGCCATAGGCAGCGAGCGTTTCGACGAAGGCTTCGGAGGCGGACATTTTTGGCATGGACGGGATTCCCTACTGCGGATTGGGCGGCGGATTTGATGGAGCCGTTCTAGGTCCGCCGCAGTTGCCGTGATAGCGCCAAATCGCCCGCGACCGGCGCACCAGGGGGCATCGCCGGCCGACTGGCCAGTTCCGGAGGCGACGATTCTGTGCCAGCATGCGCGCACGCATCAGAGAGGAACAACGGAGGGGAAACAATGGCTGACAGAACCTGGCGACCCGAGCGGCTGCTGGCTTTTTCGGATGGCGTGTTCGCCATCATCATCACCATCATGGTGTTGGAGCTGAAAGTGCCCCATTCCACCGAACCGGCTGCGCTGTTCGAGCAATGGCCGATTTTTCTCGCCTATGCGCTGAGCTACCTGCAGGCCGGCATCTATTGGGTCAACCACCACGCGCTCTATGCCGCCGCCGATAAAACTGACAGCCGCATACTTTGGCTGAACCTGTTGTTTTTGTTCGCACTTTCGTTGATACCGTTCGCTACGGCCTATGCCGGCGAGTCTCACTTCGCGACCTTCCCGACCGCCGTCTACGCATTCGTGATGCTGCTGCCGGCGCTGACCTGGAACCCGATGCACGCGGCCATCGCCCGCATCAATCCCGGCGAGGAGGCTGCCACGCGCGCCGCGTTCATCAAGGGACTTACCGCACTCGCGCTCTACGTCGCCGCCATTCCGCTGGCCTTCGTCAGCCCGTATCTATCGCTGGCGTTCGTGTTCGCCGTGGCGGTGATGTATTTCCTGCCGACACGGTTTTTTTAGCGCACCGCCCGCGTCAACGCTACTTCAGTTCGATCTCAATGAAGGCGTACTCGCCAGAGTTGGCGTTGACGACATCGTGTTCGACGCCCGCGCTTCGGAAGTATGGCGCGCCCGCCGTCATGCCGGCGACGGTATCACCGTCCTTGGAGATGATCTTCAGTTTGCCATCCATCAACGGCACCACAACGTAGTCGTGCCCATGCTTGTGCCAGCCGGTGTTGTCGCCAAGCTTGGGAAAGCGCCACTCCCAGACCGTGACGCGGTCGTTGTCGATGAGTTTTGTTCCGACGGCTGTGCCGGGGGTTAGACTGGACATGGCGTGGACTCCTTCAGGGTGGGGCAGGCTGGCGACTGGCCGATGCTTGCGATCCACCATGAGCTACCATACGTTCGCGAAAGGGCGCGCAACCAGCCCCGAAGATTTCGTTGCGCCAGCGGGGGGAACGCTGTGGCCAATACCATCCCGTTGAGTTTTGTCCTTATACACGCATTAGGCCGCCGTCCTGACCGCAAGCGGCATGCCCTTGATCACTGCGTAGATCGCGGGAATCACGATCAGCGTCAGGATGGTCGAGGACACCATGCCGCCGATCATCGGCACGGCGATGCGTTGCATGACTTCCGAGCCGGTGCCGGTGGACCAGAGGATCGGCAGCAAGCCGGCCATGATGGCGACCACCGTCATCATCTTGGGGCGCACACGGTTGACGGCGCCTTCCATGATGGCGGCATTGAGGTCGGCGCGCGTGAACTCGCGGCCTTCGCGTTGGGCCAGTGCGCGCTGCTCCGTCAGCGCGGCATCAAGATAAATCAGCATAATGACGCCGGTTTCGGCCGCGACACCTGCGAGGGCGATGAAGCCGACAGCGACCGCGACGGACAGATTAAAGCCCAGATACCACAGCAGCCAGAAGCCGCCGACAAGCGAGAACGGCAGCGACAGCATGACAATGAGCGTTTCCGTCAGCCGCCCGAAATTGAGATAGAGCAGCAGGAATATGATCATCAGCGTCAGCGGCACCACCAAGGTCAGCCGCTGCTTGGCACGTTCGTAGTATTCGAACTGGCCGCTCCAGGTGACATAGGCGCCGGGCGGGAAAGTCACACCCGCCGCCACGGCCTTCTTGGCATCCTCGACATAACCCACTAGGTCGCGGTCGCGGACATCGACGAAGATGTAGGCCGCGAGTTGAGCGTTCTCGGTACGGATCGATGACGGACCTTGCGTCAGGCGGATTGTGGCGACCTCGCCGAGCGGGATCGATGCGCCATTAGCCAGCGGCACCAACACTTCGCGGGCAATGGCTTGCGGATCGCTGCGGATTTCGCGCGGGTAACGCAGGCTGACGGTGTAGCGCTCGCGGCCCTCGACCGTGGTGGTGATTGGTTCGGCGCCAAGCGCGGAAGCGACCACGCCGAGCACGTCGGCTTCCATCAGGCCGTAGCGTGCGAGCAGCGAGCGATCCGGCTCGATTTCGAGATACTTGCCCGCGATGATGCGTTCGGCAAAGGCGCTGCTGGTGCCTGGCACCTTATGCAGCACGGCCTCGATCTGATGCGCCAATGTGTCGATTTGCACGAGGTCAGCACCGAACACCTTCACTCCCACCGGCGTGCGGATGCCGGTCGAGAGCATGTCGATGCGGGCCTTGATCGGCTGCGTCCAGGCATTGGCGACGCCGGGGAATTGCAGCGACTTGTCCATCTCGGCGACCAGTTTATCGACCGTCATGCCCGGCCGCCATTCGGCTTCGGGTTTCAGGTTGATGATAGTTTCCGTCATCTCTGTTGGTGCCGGGTCTGTCGCTGTGTTCGCGCGCCCCGCCTTACCCCAGACCGACACCACCTCGGGGAAGGATTTTATGATTTTGTCCTGCGTTTGCAGCAGCTCGGCGGCCTTGGTGACCGACAGGCCGGGCAGTGTCACTGGCATATAGAACAGTGTGCCCTCGTTCAGTGTCGGCATGAATTCGGAACCGAGCTGCATGGCTGGCCAAGCGCCTCCAGCAAGAACAAGAACTGCGACAATAA